>JAIJLI010000373.1 GCA_022722495.1 Dialister sp.
AGAATTTGAGTGCCAGAAATACGACGGTCCTTTCAGAAAACGGTCAAATAACGGCTGCCGCCAAGGGTGACGTTACCCTGGAAAACGGCTATAATGAGTCCAGGGACGACTACGGCCTGAAATACAAGGAACGCGGTCTCCTCTCCAGCAAGACCACAACCATCAAGAGCCATGACGAAAGCA
This sequence comes from Dialister sp., assembly GCA_022722495.1. Taxonomy (GTDB): domain Bacteria; phylum Bacillota; class Negativicutes; order Veillonellales; family Dialisteraceae; genus Dialister. Next base: position 184 of record JAIJLI010000373.1, read on the forward strand.
AGACCGTGACAGCCTCGACCCTTTCGGGAGATGCCGTGCAGATCACCGCAGGCGGGAATACGAATATGACTGGATCCCAAGTCATCGGCACACATGACGTCGCGATTTCTTCCGGCAAAGATACGTCCATTTCCAGCGCACAAGAGTACGAACGGCATGACTACGCCAAGCAGGTCAAGAAGAGCGGCCTGCTCTCGGGTGGCGGACTCGGCTTCACCATCGGGACGGAAAAACGGAAAGATCAGTATAGCGATGCTGACATTCTGCAGAAAGCATCGATCGTGGGAAGCACCAGTGGCAATGTGTCGATCGAATCAGGCAACAAGGTAGAAATCGGCGCATCAGCCGTACTCGCGAGGAAGGATATTTCTATCACAGGCGAGAATGTACAGATTTCCAGCAAAGACAATGTGTATCATAGCGAAGAAAAGCACGAGTATAAAAAGAGCGGGCTCACTGTCTCTGCTAATGGTGGAGCTGCTGACATACTAACAAACACCATTGATTATGCAAAGAAGGCTTCCAATGCTAGAGATAAACAGCTGAAAGCACTTTATGGCGCAGAAGTCTACCAGACAATAGCAAAAGGGAAAGATGTCTTGAAAGATCTGTCAGGGAAAGGAATGCCCGGTGTCAGCGTAGGAATCGGAACCAGCTCTTTTAAAGCAGAAACACACACGGAAACTATAGAAGCAGTAGGAAGTAATCTGTTGGCGAATAACGATATTCATATCACTGCCAAGAAAGACATCGAGATGAAAGGATCACAGATTATTGGTGATAATGTTTCTATGAATGCGGGAGAAAATATCACCCTCAGTGCAGCAGAAAATAGAAGCTCTAGTGACACGAAAGAAAGCAGCAAAAGCAGCCAGGTAGGTATGAGTTTTGCACCTACAGGAAATAGCTTCTATGCCAATGCAAGCAAAGGACAGGGCAATGAAACAGAAGGGATCTTCACCCATACCAGCAGCCAAGTCATTGCCAGAAAGGATCTGACCACCGAAAGCGGAAAAGATACAACCTTACGTGGCAGCAATGCCTATGGAGATAAAGTGACCATCAAGGCGGGCGGAAATCTGACCGTTGAAAGTGTACAGGATAAGGACAGCTATACATCTCATAATGAAAGCAAAGGCATGGGATTGAGCATTGGCAGTATGAAGAAGACAATCGATAATAGCAAAATGAAATCCAGTCTAAAAGGTGGCTTGGCTGCTGGTACGTCCAAGAGCAACATTGATTCCACCTATGAAAGCGTGACAAACCAAGCTGGCATCACTGCCGGCAGCCAAGGCTATGATGTCTCTGTCAAAGATACTACCCATCTCAAGGGTGGCTTGATAGATAGCCATGCAAGCCAAGACAAAAACACCCTTACCACAGGTACATTAGTATGGGAAGATATAGAGAACAAGGCAGACTATAAAGCAACCGCGAGCGGCAGAAACTATGGTGCCAGCTGGTCTCCGAAAGAAACTGTCGGTGATAAGAAGGTCGGCGGTTTGACCGGTGGTACTAGTCCGGTTAAATCACAACCGGCCAAGGGCAAAGCAGAAAGCATAACAAAATCTGCTGTTTCAGAAGGGGCGATTACCATCACTGATAAAGAACACCAGAAACAGGATATTTCTGACCTTAATCGAGATACAAAGAATACCTTGAACCAGTTGGAAAAAATTTTTGACAAAGAGAAGGTACAAGAACGACAAGCACTGGCTAACGAATTTGCCAAACTGGGAGCCGAAAAGATTGGTGATATTGCCAAAGAAAAAGGCTGGGACAAGAATGATAGCAGAAGAACATTACTTCATGGGCTTTTAGGCGATATCACAGCCAAACTAGGCGGGAACAATGTACTGTCTGGTGTCATGGCAGAAGGTGGTATGGAAAGTTTGCAGCCATTGCTGGACAATTTTCTGAAAAACCATCCGGATATGCGAGAAGAAGTGTCTAGCATTTTCGGATATTGTGCAGGAAAACTCTTTGGCGGTGATGGAGAAACTGGTTCTGCTGTGGCATGGAATGGGACAAAGTTTAATTGGCTGAATCATGAGCAGATGGCTGAGTATGCAAAAGAATGGGATGCAGCGACAACAGAAGAGGAGAAGAAACAGGTAAAAGCCAAATGGCTAGAAATAAATGATGAACAAGAAGATAACTGGTTGAAAGAACAAGGCGTAGGTGATTATTGGGATTTACGTGGAATTAAAGGTCTGTACGTTGTAGAGAATCCCTATGTAGTACCTGGCAGTACATTTGATTGGAAGAGTTCTATTGCAACAGCTATTATTGGAGAAGAAGCCGGTCTGCCATGGGCGTTGAGTGAAAAATATGGTAGTAGCGGTCTGGTAAAAGCTCTAGGGAAATACAATGTAATTGGAATTGGGATTTCAGGGACTCTTGATTTTGCAAGTGATTATAGAGATTACAGTGGAAAAGATCTATTAATTGCTGCGCTTATAGATGCCGGAAAAACTGGCGTAGGAGTAGCTTCTGGGATATTTGTTCCCACTCCTGGTTTTTTGTATGCACCTGTATTGGATTATTTAAGTTATAAAGTTAAATCTCAGTACACAAAAACAGATCTACAAAAGAAAGAAGCTAATAGAACAGGAG
>JAIJLI010000374.1 GCA_022722495.1 Dialister sp.
AGAGATAAACAGCTGAAAGCACTTTATAGCGCAGAAGTCTATGAAACCATGGCCAAGGGAAAAGACTCCTTGAATCACATCAGCGAGAAAGGCATGCCGGGTATAAAAGCAGGGATAGGCTCCAGTGCGTTCAAAGCAACCTCCCACACAGAAACCACCGAAGCTGTAGGAAGTAACCTCGTAGCCAAAGGGGATATGCAAATCACGGCTAAGAAAGATATGGGAATGAAAGGTTCTACACGCCAAAAACACCTCCCTATGAGCGAGTCACAGGGAGGTGTTTTTTATTTTTCTGCCGCTTTCCGTTCCAGCAGCGGATCGGTGTGGTTCACCACGTTGTCTTCCGTGATGGTGCATTTCACGACGTCCTTCATGCCGGGGATCTCATACATGACTTTCTGCATGATCTTCTCGATGATCGCGCGAAGGCCGCGGGCGCCGGTATTGCGCTCGATAGCCTGGCGGGCGATCGCGTGGATGGCAGCGTCTTCGATGACAAGCTCTACGCCGTCCATGGCCAGCAGTTTCTTGTACTGCTTGACGAGGGCATTCTTCGGTTCGGTCAGGATCTTGACGAGGGCTTCTTCCTTCAGCGGATGAAGGGCGACGATGACAGGGAGACGGCCGATGAATTCAGGGATGAGACCGAATTTCAGGAGGTCTTCCGGCTGGACCTGCTGGAGGAGCTCGTCCATGTCTTTGTCTTCTGCTTTCTCGATATCGGCACCGAAGCCCATGACGCTTTTGGTGAGACGGCTGTCGATGACTTTATCGAGGCCCGCGAAGGCGCCGCCGCAGATGAAGAGGATGTTGCTGGTGTCGATCTGGATCATTTCCTGATTCGGATGCTTGCGTCCGCCCTGCGGCGGCACGTTCGCCACAGTGCCTTCCAGAATCTTCAGGAGGGCCTGCTGGACGCCTTCACCGGAAACGTCGCGGGTGATGGAGACGTTCTCGGTCTTCTTGGCGATCTTGTCGATTTCATCGATGTAGATGATGCCGCGCTGGGCTTTCTCGATGTCATAGTCCGCGGCCTGAATGAGGCGGAGGAGGATGTTCTCGACGTCATCTCCGACATAGCCGGCCTGTGTGAGGGTGGTGGCATCAGAAATCGCAAAGGGCACATCGAGGTAGCGGGCGAGGGTCTGGGCAAGGAGGGTCTTGCCGCTGCCGGTCGGCCCAAGCAGGATGATGTTGGATTTCTGCAGCTCTACGCCGTCATCTTCGCCTTTGAAAAAGAGGCGTTTGTAGTGATTGTACACGGCGACGGCCAGAGCGATCTTGGCATTGTCCTGCTCGATGACGTACTGGTCGATATATTCTTTGATCTCTTCCGGTGTCGGCACCTTGGTGTCAGCGGGTTCTTTGCCCTGCTTGGCTTTGTTTTTCCGCTCTTCCAGAAGAATGTTATGACAGATGTCGATGCATTCGCTGCAGATGTAGACGCCGGGGCCGGTGACCATGTTTTCGACTTCGTCGCTGGATCGGCCGCAGAAGCTGCAGATCTTCGGTTCTTTATCTTCTCCGTTCATGGTCTTTCTCCTTTATTTCTGTGTCATTTTCGCCAGCTCATTGCGGGTGAGGATGTGGTCGATGAGACCATAGTCCTTCGCCATCTGGGCTGTCATGAAATTATCGCGTTCGGTGTCGTTTTTGATGGTTTCAAGGGACTGTCCGCTGTGCTTGGCAAGGATGCCGTTCAGTTCTTCGCGCAGGCGGAGGATCTCTCTTGCATGGATCTCGATCTCGGTCGCCTGTCCCTGTACGCCGCCCAGCGGCTGGTGGATCATGACATTCGCATGCGGGAGGGCATAGCGTTTGCCCTTCGCACCGGCGGTCAGGAGGACAGCCGCCATGCTGGCACAGGATCCGATACAGATGGTGGAAACATCCGGATGGATATACTGCATCGTATCATAGATCGCAAGGCCGGCGGTCACGACGCCGCCGGGGCTGTTGATGTAAAGATGGATATCTTTCGAAGGGTCTTCGGCTTCCAGAAAGAGAAGCTGCGCAATGATGACATTGGCCATATGGTCTTCAATCTGGCCGTCAAGGAATATGATGCGGTCCTTCAAAAGGCGGGAATAAATATCATAGGAGCGCTCTCCGCGAGCGGTCTGTTCGACAACAATCGGTACATATGCCATGTGATAACACCCTTTCTTTTTGTTGAATAATAGGTAGTGACTGGCAGCTAGGGACTAGGGATTAGAAATTGGCCCCAAAGACTAAGGGAGCAGGAGACTTAAGGAAACGCTGATTAAATCGCAGAATCAGATTTCACAAGAATTTTTATACATGACTTCGTCATAGCCTTCCTTAAATAGCTCGCTATTCGCGTCAGGTTATTCCTCGCCATGTATAAAAATTCAAGAGTAAAATCTGACAACGATTTAATCAGTGTTTCCTTAGAAATCGGGAGACAAGGAGACGTCTGCATCTGACTTCTGATGTCTGACGTCTCAAGCGGGCATCATCACCAATCGCAGTGAATCCGGCTTCCCTAGGGGTCAAGCCTTTCCCCAATTTCCCCATATGTTCGAAAGAGACGCCGGTCCCCCCGCGTCTCTTCCAATACACACTGCCGCAGCAGTACTCATTCAATTTTCTAAAGGATTATTCCTTTTCAGCAGCCATGATGGTGTCGATGATCTCAGCTTTTTTTGCTTTGGATTCGATGGCGATGCCTTTTTCCTGTGCGTAAGCCTTGAGATCCTTGACGGTCATAGCATTGAAGTCTTCTTCGGTCTTCGGAGCTGCTGCTTCTGCAGCCGGAGCTTCTTCTGCTTCTTTCTTAT
>JAIJLI010000375.1 GCA_022722495.1 Dialister sp.
CCTTCCCCATGGGGAAGGCTAGAGAGGGGGGCCGCACGATCCGGCGTATTTGCCGGGCAGCCACTCGCCGCAGCTTACGTGCTTTCCTCTTGCGAATTTCTTCGAGATTCTCTACAATAGAATAGATATGACGGGGGACTTGCATCACAGGCGTCGTCTGTATCCCTTTCCGCGATGATCCTACGATCCTATGCGTTGCACGGCCTCGCTGCCTCTATAGGATCTCCCGAATCTCTTTCGCCCAAGATCAAAGGGGTGCCTCCCCAATGGTTCACACGGAATCCATTTTCCTGCTCTCGGATTTTTCAAGGAGATGCTATGATAAAAAAACTCTTCCCTCTCGCGCTAGCTGCGATGCTCTCAGTGGCGGGGCTTTCGATCTCCGATGCGGAGGATCTTGTGATCGATGGGCTCGGCCGCCTGCCATTTCCCAAGGACGTGACGGTCACGGATGGCGGCGGGTCAGAGCTTTCTCGGTTCATGATCGAAGGGACACACCGGAAAAATTATGGGAGATCGGCGCGTGCTGCGATGTGGTCGATCTTGACGGTACCGCCAGGTATGCAGCTGTATCCGGAGAAAGCACCGTACCCCTATGACTCGATGCACATGTACCAGATACGCAAGACGGATGTGCGCGGGACATACAGCGCGGGCATCTATGTCATCTCGGGGACGGAGAAGGATTTCTTCCATGAGGGACATCCGAAGGCGGCACGCTTCTGGTCTACGGCTTTCCTTGAGGATGCCAAGCGTCCGACCTCGCTCTTTGGAATGCCGAAGATCCAGACATCGGAGTTCCAGGCATTGGTGGATCAGGTACTCTCTGAGAAAAAAGGTCCATCTATACAGGTGAAGATCTTGAAATTCATCCCCTGGCGTGCTTTCAAAAATGAAGACGGTACCTACCGCTGGGGACAGGAGGCGAAGGTCATCCTGACGAATGAAAAGGGCTTGTCGTTTCCCCTCTGGATCTCTGCCAATCTTTTGAAAGCGGGGGATAAGTACTATCTGATCGAGGTGAATGGCAGCCACGCGGCGGCCGAACAGCTGTCGGATCTCCTGCTGTATGGATTCTATCGGATGAAGAGATGAGATAGCAGTGAAGGGGTGCGATGATTTCAAAATGCGCGGTGCTTCCGCTTTATGATGCGCTCTCCATCCCGATAGGACATCGTAAATTTTTTTCACCGCTGCATTTACTTTTGAAAGGGGATTTTCCATGAAATGGAAATGTTTGCTTCTCGCGCTCGCGCTGGCCTGCGGGATCTCTGCGGGGGGAGAAGCGTATGATATGAATGCCGTCGCGGCCGCTTCGCTTCCCAAAGGCTTCACCTACCGGGAGGCAGCGGGGACGGAGACACTCCATTTTATGGAGAAAGACATTCCTTATCAGATGGGACAGCTGCAGTATACATTGGAAAAACAGCAGAGCTTCTCATCCGGCTATATCATTCGCGCGCTGCTCCCTGTAGAGATGGCGGAAGCGCTGAAGCCGTATTTCAAGATGAATCGTGATGAACACGTCTGGCGCCGGCTGACGCAGATGAACCGCGTGCTCTTAAATCCGGCATCCCCTCTTCGGAAGGGAATCGAAGAGACGGTACTGAGTCTGGCTCGCAATGCCATTGGCCCCGTTGCGGATTCTTCGATCAAGGTAGAGCTTTCTCGGCTGGAGCCTTTCCGCCGCCTGGATGTCGATGAGGCCTATGTCTATACCGCAGGCGGGCTGATCACATACAATGCGGAGGGGATGAAGCTTCCCATGTACTGCCGCTCCTATTTCTTCCCCGGAAGTGAAGGGCTCGATGTCCTGATGCTTTTCACCCCCGACGAAGGCAAAGCGCCGCTCCTATATGCCATCGATGATCTGGTGAATGCGGCCGCGAAGGAAGAGCTCAATGGGGCAGCAGGATATAAAGACCTCGGCGTGGTGCTGGGGAAGAATCAATAAGAAAAGGGGCTGCCAGTAACTGATGACTAGGAATTAACAGCTAGGAATTAGGAAGCTCGAGGGACTAGTGACTTGAATACTACTTTCGGGCATCGTCTCATACATCATTGCGGCGAAGCCGCCACCTGAACCATAAACCTTAAATTACGTATTTCCATACAACCAACCCATTTACAGGAGGACCTATGAACGTATTTGCTGCGCTCGGCGTGAATGAGACGCTGACGAAACTTTTGAAGACACAGGGGATCAAGACCCCGACGCCCATCCAGATGTCCGCGATCCCAAACGCTTTCAAGGGACGCGATCTGATCGGCCGTTCGCAGACTGGAACAGGGAAGACGCTGGCCTATCTGCTGCCGGTCATTCAGCGCGTAGAAACAGACAAAGCCATGACGCAGGTGCTTATCATGACACCGACCCGAGAGCTTGCTAAGCAGGTCTTTGACGTGATGCGTCCCTTTGCCATTGAGTGCGGTGTGGATGGGGCAGATATCATCGGCGGACGCACGATCGAGAACCAGCTGCAGAAGCTGAAGCGTGACCCGCATGTCATCATCGGGACACCTGGGCGCCTCCTGGATCATATCCGCAGAAAGAGCCTCGACCTTTCGAACGTGAAGACGGTCATCCTGGATGAAGCCGACCAGATGCTGGCGAATGGGTTCCGCGAAGATATCGAAGCCCTGATCGATGAGACGCCGAAGAAGCGCCAGCTTCTGCTCTTCTCTGCGACGATGCCTGACGATGCGAAGCGCCTCGCCAGAAAGTATATGCACCACCCGGCCTTCCTTGATGTCGCAGAAAAAGCGACGGCTTCGACCGTCGAGCAGCGCAT
>JAIJLI010000376.1 GCA_022722495.1 Dialister sp.
CAGAACTACTTCCGCATGTATGACAAGCTGGCAGGCATGACCGGTACAGCGAAGACGGAAGAGCAGGAATTTATTAAAATTTATGGGCTGCCAGTCCTTCAGGTACCGACGAACAAACCGATCCAGCGTAAGGATCTGCCGGATGTCATTTTCAAGAACAAACGCGGCAAGTATAAAGCAGTCGTCAGAGAAGTAGAGCGCCGTCATGCGACAGGGCAGCCTATGCTGATCGGCACGACATCCATCGAGCAGTCAGAAGAACTTTCGCATATGCTGGATCAGGCGAATATTCCGCACTCTGTCCTGAATGCGAAGTACCATGAACGAGAAGCGGCCATTGTCGCGCTGGCCGGTCAGAAGGGCGCGGTCACGATCGCGACGAACATGGCGGGCCGAGGCACCGATATTTCTCTGGGTGAAGGCGTCGCAGAACTTGGCGGTCTTGCCATCATCGGTACGGAACGACATGAAAGCCGCCGTATCGATAACCAGCTCCGTGGACGTGCCGGCCGTCAGGGGGATCCGGGCTCCAGCCAGTTCTTCCTGTCTTTGGAAGATGACCTGCTCCGTATCTTTGGTGGGGATAACATCAAGAGCTTTATGGAAAAGATGGGCCTTGAAGAAGACGAACCGATCAACAGCCGCATGGTTTCAAATGCCATTCAGAAAGCACAGAAACGTGTCGAAGCACGTAACTTTGATATTCGTAAGTATGTCCTGGAATATGATGATGTCATGAATCAGCAGCGTAAGGTCGTCTATGACCAGCGCAGGAAGATCCTCGAAGGTGAAGACATGAAGGACCAGATTCTTTCTATGGTGGATCACATCATTGAGAAGGGGATGGAAACCTATGCGGACCCGAAACTATATCCGGAAGAATGGGATTTCGCCGGCTTGCTGAAGTATGCTGAAAAATATTTCCTCGCTCCGGGCGACCTGAAGCTTGAAGAAATCGAAGACATGAGCCGTGAAGAAGTCGAAGACAAGCTGAAAACGATAGCTCATGAGACATACACTGCAAGAGAAGAATCCATCGGTTCTCCAATGATGCGCGAACTCGAAAAAGCGGTCATGCTGAAAGTTGTCGATTCTAAGTGGATGGAACACTTAGATGACATGGATATGCTTAAGGAAGGTATCAGTCTGCGTTCCTATGGCCAGAGAAATCCGATCGTAGAATACAAGGTCGAAGCATTCGATATTTTCGAAGAAATGCAGCAGGCCATGATGGAAACCATCATCCTTTACCTCTACCACATCCAGATCCGTTTCACGACAGATCCGGAAGAAGGGGCACACCTTGAAAAACCGGAAGCTCCGGCAACCGAAGATCCTTTGAAAGATGCCGAAGAGCACTATGTCGATGACAACGGGGATGCGGAGACCGAAGAGGCCGAAGAGAAAAAGTAAGCCGGAAAGCAGTTTTTCTATGATCGAGGATGGGCTCCTGATCAGGAGCCGCTATATTTAGGGAAACGCTGATTCAATCGCAGAGTCAGCTTCCACAAGAATATTTTATACATAGCTTCGTCATAGGCTTCCTTAAATAGTTAGTTTGTATAATCCAGCAAATGTTATTCATCAGTCTGCCACTTGGCAGCCTGATGATTTGCTGTTTTATTTTATAGTATTAAAAAATAATCACAAAACAGAAAGCGAGATGACTATCAGATGTTGGAAGATTTGAAAAAAACCTTAACAGACCTGCTGAATCATGAAAAAGAAATAAGGGATTCACTTTGACTTACCTCAGCTGAAAGAAAGAATCGCAAGTTACGATATTCAGATGAGTGATCCGACATTTTGGGATGATGCTGATAAAGCCCGCGAGATTTCGCAGGCAGCAACAGAAGCTAAGGATGCCTATGATACGTATACCCGCCTCTTTGACAGAGCGGAAAGCCTGAAGGATCTTCTGGATCTTGCCATCGAGGAAGATGATCAGGGGATGGAGCCGGAAATCAAGGCAGAGCTGGATGAGCTGAAAGAGATCCTTGATAAAAAGGAGATCGAGCTTCTTTTGAGCGAGCCCTACGATGCGAATAATGCCATCATTACCTTCCATGCCGGGGCAGGCGGTACCGAAGCACAGGACTGGACCGAGATGCTGATCCGTATGTATATCAAATGGGCTGAAGCGGAAGGCTTTGCTATCGAGGAGCTGAATATGCTTCCGGGCGATGAAGCCGGTATCAAGAGTGCGGAATACATGGTCAAAGGCAAGTACGCCTACGGATTCCTGAAATCTGAAAAAGGGGTCCACCGTCTTGTCCGTATTTCTCCGTTTGATGCAGCGAAACGTCGTCATACGTCTTTCTCCGCTGTGGATGTCATGCCGGAAATCAGTGATGATGTCGAAGTCGATCTGAACATGGCAGATGTCCGCGTGGATTATTATCGTTCCAGCGGTGCCGGCGGACAGCATATCAATAAGACGAGCTCGGCTGTCCGAATGACTCATATTCCTACGGGGATCGTTGCTGCCTGCCAGAATGAACGCTCCCAGTTCCAAAATAAGGAACAGTGTCTTCGTCTTCTCCGTGCCAAGCTGTATGAACTCGAGCTGAAGAAACGCGAACAGATGACAAAAGACATCGAAGGCGAGCAGCAGGCGATCGAATGGGGCAGCCAGATCCGTTCTTACGTCCTTGATGACTCCCGCATCAAAGACCTGCGTACCGGGGTTGAAACCCGCAACACGCAGGCGGTGCTGGACGGCAGCCTGGACCAATTTATCGAAGCAAGTTTGAAAGCAGGGTTATGAGGAACCAACATGTCTGAACAACA
>JAIJLI010000377.1 GCA_022722495.1 Dialister sp.
ATACACCGCAGAGCCTTTTGCGCGAGGCTCACATGGAGATGATATTCTCCCAGCTCTTGATCTTAGACCAGATCTCCGACAGCGCCACCTACGATGCTCTCATCCCCTCTCTGCTGGAAAACATCGGACAGATCACGCACGCAGACCGTGCCTACATTTTCAGCTTTCACGAAGAAGAAGAGTGCTACTACCGGAATGCCTACGAATGGTGTCAGGACGGCGTCACTCCACAGATCGAGAACCTGCAGCATGTCCCCGCCGCCCTCATCCCGTATTGGGATGGCACGCTCCGACACGGAAAAGCCATCAGCACCTGGGATCTGGAGACCGTCAGGGACACCATGCCCGCAGAGTACGCCATCCTGCATGCGCAGGATGTCCACAGCATCGCCGTGCTTCCCATCTTTGCCACAGGAAAATTCATCGGGTTCATCGGTCTTGACGATCCTGACCACAGCATTTATGACATCGCCTCCAAGATGCTGCAAGTCATCAGCGGCCACTTGGGCTGCATCTACTCGCATCTCGAAGCCCAGAAGGCGCTTTCCGAAAACCGCGCCCGGCTCGAATCGCAGCTCCTTTCCCTCCGGCGCGAGACCTACCTGGTCGATGTCCTCGCCTCGGACTACCGCTGCATCGTCCGCTGCAATCTCACGCAGGATACCTTCGAGACGATCAAGGGACCCACTCGCTGCCCGACCGGCACATCCGGCGTCTTCAGCGAGTGGGTCCGCAGAGCCTATGATGAGTACATCATCCATGCCTCTGCGCCGGATTTCCTTTCATTTTTTGACAAGAAGCAGCTTCTTGCCGCGCTTTCCACAAAGCAGATCTTGAACCACCGCATAGAAGTCATCCCTGATGAGGACGGCCATCGCTACCTTGAAATACAGATCGCCCCGCTTCACTCCGTCGAAGACGGCCAGCACAAGATCGCGATCGGCATTCGCTCCATCGATGACCTCGTTCTTCGCGAGAAATGTCTGCAGGCAGAAAAAGAGAGAGCAAGAAAACGGCTGCAATTCCGTAGGGATCTCATCAGTACGATCGGAAAGATCTACCGCGCCATCTATTTCCTCGACCTGGATAAAGGCACTTACATGGAGATCACAGGCGAGGCGGAATACCAGAAGGCCATCGGAAACGAAGGCCTTTTAAATAAGTCCACCCCCATCTTCAGAAGATCCTTCATCGCTCCCGAATCCCAGGCATCCATGAAGGACTTCCTCGACCCCTCCACCCTCTCAGACCGCCTTCGGGAAAGAGACACTCTCTACCAGCCATACCTGAGTGCCGATGGCCTCTGGCACCTGGGCTGCTTCATCGTGAAAAGGCGGCACGAGGACGGGAGCGTCGCGACCCTTCTCTATACCATTCAAAATATCGATGAGGTCAAGCGGACTGAGATCGCCTATCAGGAGAAGCTCAAGAAGAACGCCCGCGAAGCCCAGATCGCCAACCAGGCAAAGACAGATTTCCTCCGCCGCATGAGCCACGACGTCCGCACCCCGATCAATGGCATCCTAGGCATGATAGAGATCGCCGACAATCATCCCACTGATATCGAGAAGCTGCAGGACTGCCGTCATAAGATCCGCCAAGCCGCCGGCACGCTCCTCTCCTTGGTGAGTGACATTCTCGACATGAACAAGCTCGAGTCCGGCACACTCGAGCCGGAAAGCGTCCCCTTCGACATCTTTGCGCTCCTCATGGAGTCGAATCATCTGACCGAAATGCAGGCCCCTGCCTACGGCGTCACCATCCACGTGAAGAATCCCCCCTTCCCGATCCGCCGCGTCATCGGCTCCCCCACCTTCCTTCGCCGCGTCCTCCTGAACCTTTCCAGCAATGCGCTGAAGTACAACCGCCGCGGCGGACGCATCGATTTCTCCTGCGACAAGATCGAGATCAAGGGCGAGAAGGCCTACTTCACGCTGACCTGCGCCGACACCGGCATCGGGATGAGTCCATCCTTCCAGAGCCGCGCCTTCGAGCCCTTCACGCAGGAGTCGGATACGGCCCGCACCCACTACATGGGTACCGGTCTCGGTCTTTCCATCGTGAAGGAGTTCGTCTCAAAAATGGGAGGCACGATCACCCTCTCCAGCCAGAAGGGTGTCGGCACCCGCTTCACTATCACCATCCCCTTCACCATCGACCATGCATCGCAGGAAGAGGAGACAGCAAGCCAGAGCCCCGTCTCCCTCTCCGGCCTTCATGTCCTCCTCGTCGAGGACAATGAGCTGAACCGCGAGATCGCGCTCTATCTTCTCGAAAAAGAAGGCATGGAGATCACCACCTGCGAAAATGGCGCTGAAGCCGTCAAGGTATTCCGCGAATCTCCCCTTGGCTACTATGACCTCATTCTCATGGATATCATGATGCCGGTCATGGACGGCTATGAGGCGAGCCGGCAGATCCGAAGCCTCCCCCGCCGTGATGCTTCTCTCATCCCCATCTTCGCCATGACCGCGAATGCCTTTCAGGATGACATCGAAAAGAGCCATAAGAGCGGCATGAACGAGCATCTCACCAAGCCGCTTCATACGAAGACCATGCTTGATGCGATACGGAAGTACGTGAGATAGAAGTGACGGGTGACTAGCAGCCAGAGATCAGGGATCAGGGTTAACCAAAGGGCGTGTGAAAGAGGATGAGCAGGTTCTATGGGTTCAGGAGGTTCAATCGAATCAGCGTTTCCCTAATTTCTCATTCAAAAAGCGATGTGAAATAACGATCATCTCATTTTCGCGTTCCATCTGCCGCGGGGACTTGC
>JAIJLI010000378.1 GCA_022722495.1 Dialister sp.
AATTATAACATTTCCACTCAAAGGGAGGCTTTCCTCTTTTATTGTTCCTGGAAAAATTCCCCTACCGAGTAAAATTTTACACTAAGTAAGGACAGCTGTTAGGGATACTGCCCTTTTGCCTTGCAGGAAAGATTGGTGCGATGGAGAAATGCCGTCGGCGCTGCTCAAGCAGATCCTTCGGACGTATATTCCCTCTTTCGATCGTACTCATGTCAGGTACAGGACATCCCCGGGATGATGACAGGGGCATGGATGGAAGAGACCGCTTAGCCACCGGTCACTCATCTCCCGATCACGACCTTTCTTGCCATCTGCCTTTCGATTTTCCTTTTGCACCGCTTTGTCTCTAATGTTATAATATACTAAAGTATCGTAACTATAACTACCCAATGACAGGAGGACATATCAATGAGTGTGAATCACAGACTGGTGAATCCGCTGACGGATCAGCTTTTCGATGGTATTCTGACTTTGAAGACGAGAGAGGAGTGCTATGAATTTTTTGAAGATCTTTGTACGATCAATGAGCTGCGTGACATGTCGCAGCGTCTGGAAGTGGCACGTATGCTCGAAGTGGGAGATAAGTATGACCGCATCGAAGAAGCGACGGGCGCGAGCACTGCCACGATTTCCCGCGTGAAGCGTTGCTTGAAATTCGGCGCCGACGGATATGTGCAGGTGCTCTCCCGGATGGGAAAAGACGTGTCGAAGACGACTGACTGATGATTTCAGGGACATGGGGATCCCATCGATGGATCAGATTTGCCGATGGATGCTGTCTGACGATGATCGGCTCCCTGTCTCCTTCGGGGTTTCAAAAAGGAAGAAATACCATGCAACCACTTCAACTTTCTCATAAAGGCTTCAAGGCCTATGATATTCGCGGTGTCGTGGGGGCGGAGGTGAACGAAGACCTGGCATATCGCGTAGGCCGTGCGTATGCAGCACTCTACCATCCGCAGGCGATGTGTGTCGGCTATGATATCCGTCCGAGCTCTCCTGCCATCGCTAAGGCTGTCATGCGCGGGCTGACGGATGGCGGCGCGGATGTGATGGATATCGGCCTTTGCGGGACGGAAATGATGTACTTCGCTACGTTCCATTACGGACTTTCCGGCGGCATCATGATTACCGCGAGCCATAATCCATCGAATTACAATGGATTAAAACTTGTGCGCGAAGGGGGGATCCCTGTCAGTGCCGATACGGGACTGAAAGACATTGAAGCACTCGCATTCTCCGGTGATTTTCCCGAGGCAGAGAAAAAAGGGAAGACCTTTGCGAGACAGATCCTCCCGGACTACATCGACTGTATCCTCTCCTTTGTGGATGTCACGAAGATGAAGCCACTTCACATTGTGGTGGATGCAGGAAATGGCTGTGCCAATATCGCCTTCGCAGAACTAAAGAAACACCTGCCTTTTACTTTTACAGAATTATATATGGAGCCGGACGGAAGCTTCCCTCATGGTGTGCCGAATCCGATGCTGGAAGAGTGCCAGAAGCCGCTCAAGGAGAAGGTGCTCGAAGAAAAAGCCGATCTCGGGATCGCCTGGGACGGAGACTTTGACCGCTGCTTCTTCATCGATGAAAATGGGAAATTCGTAGAAGGTTGCTACATGGTAGGACTGCTTGCATCCTATTTTCTCAAGAGGCATCCCGGAGAGATCATCATTCACGATCCGCGTGTCTTCTGGAATACGGAAAAGATCTGCCGTCTCTATGGAGGTGTGCCCGTCGAATCGAAGGGGGGACATGCTTTCATGAAGGAGACCATGCGTCGCGTCCATGGCATTTATGGAGCTGAAAACAGTGCCCATCATTTTTTCCGTGACTTCTCTTACTGTGACTCCGGTATGATCCCATGGCTTATCGTGACACAGCTCATGAGCGAGACAGGCAGGCACCTTGGCGAAATGGTCGCAGAAATGGAGAAAGAATTCCCCGTGAGCGGAGAGATCAATCTGCCAGCCCAAAATGTGGAGAAAACCCTCGCTGCAGTCAAGGCAGCCTATGCACCGAAAGCCTTGGCTGTCGATCCTACGGATGGCGTAGGGCTTGAGTTTGAAAATTGGCGTTTCAATCTCCGTCCATCGAATACGGAGCCTCTTATACGTTTCAATATGGAGACGATGGGAGACCGATCGCTCCTCGAAGAGAAGAAAGATGAGATCATGAAGCTCGTCGAGGAAAGTAACAGATAATGCGGCTTATCACTTCTGCGCGGGCAGCAGCGCTCATCGGGCATTCGTTTTGAGAGGATATGCTCTTATCGATCAAAGGCTCTACGCTGATGCATACATAGGATGTATACGATCTCTCATGTAAACAATGGAGTTGTGAAGAAATGAATCCTCATTTCTTCACAGCCCCTTTTTACTTTGCTTTTATTTGGTTCAGGGTTCAAGGTTCAGGGTTCAGGTGGCGGATTCGCCGCCTTTTTTAGAAGATGGTATTCTCGTATCGCAGCCTTCCCCTCCAGGGAATGCTATTAAGTTAAGGAAATTGTTAGCCACGTAACGTCTTGCTTCCCCCTTCGGGGGAAGTGCCGAAGGCAATAGGGGCATGCTAGCGGTATAGCGTGCTATGTTGAATAGTCCGATACTATCGATATTCCAACACTTTCAGGCAATACCGCTACGTAGCCCCCTCATCTCACTTTGTTCGAAATGGCATCTCACTGGATTTTCGCGTCGCTTCACTCCTAAAAATCCAGTTCGCTTGCACAAGCCCTTCGGGCAGCTCCCCCGATGGGGAGCCAAGAACGTTCTTCC
>JAIJLI010000379.1 GCA_022722495.1 Dialister sp.
ACCCAACTACCTTTGGAAATCATTAAGAATCTAAACAATACATAAAAAATATAATAGCGGAGATATTGATGACAAATATCACCATATAATCAAGGGTCTATACGCCACCTTTTCTTCGTGGTATATAGACCCTTGGAACAACCGCAAAGTATGGGTTGATAATTATTTTTTCAGATAATTGGTATTCCTGTCAGCTTAGGACTTTACCACATAAGATGTCTTTACTAATGAGGTTCAGATTCCAGAGGATAATGATATAGCGACAACAGAGAATGTCGCTCATGTAGCGATGCTGTTGTTTGCAGGGTATATTGACGCAGCCACTTCCATGTCTGAGTCATGTGGTGGTGGCGGTTCTCAGGATAAAAGTCAACATCAAACTTTTCAACATGTCGCTGAATGGCATCACGCTGGTTCTTGTACCCCAGTATAACGGTCACCGGCGCGTAGCGGAATTGAAAATCGCTGGCCGAAGAGTAAAGTAAAGGTAAAAGGCGTGCTGCTTCTAGAGCTTTTTGGGTCCCTAATCCCAAAAATCATATAGAATTTTGGGATTACAATCCCAAAAATCAGTATAAATTTTGGGATTAGGATTTTTTTTCGTATCTTTGTGCCGAAATTGAAACAAAGAACTTTATTAATAATGGAAAGGGTTTAATGATATGATACAACGTCAACTGCAAGATGTGATAGAGTCACGGATATTTGCCGGAAAGGCTATCATCCTGATTGGAGCGAGACAGGTGGGAAAGAGTACGCTTTTCAAAATGATTCTTGAAAAGCATGACGAACCAACCCTGTCTTTGAATTGCGATGAGCCGGAGGTGATACAGATGCTGTCGCAGATTAACTCTGCTGAACTCAAACTGCTCATCGGGCATCATCGGATTGTAGTCATTGATGAAGCACAACGGGTAGAGAACATCGGAATGGTGTTGAAAAGAATCACAGATAATTTTTCTGATGTACAGCTACTGGTAACCGGTTCTTCCTCGTTTGATTTACAGAACAAACTAAACGAGCCGTTGACCGGACGTAAGTTTGAGTACCATCTCTTCCCCGTTTCTACGGGAGAGTTGCTCAAATCCCAGGGACTGTTGGGTGTTAAGCAGACGTTGGAAAATCGACTTATTTATGGGTCTTATCCTGATGTCATTAATCATGCAGCAGATGCGAAGGAGCTGCTTTATAATCTCGCCAACAGTTATCTTTATAAAGACTTACTCAATTTAGAAAGCGTTCGTCGTCCAGCTTTGCTGGGCAAGTTGCTTACAGCTTTGGCTTTACAGGTAACGAGCGAGGTTTCTTATAATGAGTTGGCACAAACGGTGGGAACAGATAACAAGACGGTGGAGAAATACATTGATTTGCTGGAGAAATGTTATATCATCTTTAAGTTGAGTGGCTTCAGTCGCAATCTTCGCACAGAATTAAAGAAGGCTAAGAAGTTTTATTTCTATGACAATGGTATCCGCAATGCCATTTTGCAGAATTTTGCTCCACTTTCGCTTCGCCAGGATGTTGGTGCCTTATGGGAGAACTTCTTCATTAGTGAGCGGTTAAAGGCAAATCAGTATGCCGGTAGATATGTGAACAGTTATTTCTGGCGAACCAACCAGCAGCAGGAAATAGATTATATAGAGGAGTGTGACGGACAATTCTCTTTGTTTGAGATGAAATGGAATCCCAAGAGAGCCAACACTCAATTTCCGAATACCTTTCTTACTGCATACGATGTGAAGGAAAAAGCCATCGTAACACCAGAGAATTGGTTGGAATGGGTGCTATAAATAACTCAAGTTTCGCCCCACACGCCACCTTTTCATCGTGGCATATAGACCCTCAACATTCACCACTCTCTAACTTTTTCAACAACTTTTCCCTGAAATCTCTTGCGAGTTTGAAAATAAAGTCGTAACTTTGCGGTAGCGAATTTTAAAACAGATGGTTATGAAGTACTTAGACCCTAAGGCAGACCTCACGTTCAAGAAGATATTCGGCAATCATCCTAAAAGACTGATCAGCCTTCTGAACGCCCTCCTGCCACTCAGCGAAGAGGAGCAGATACACGAGATAAAGTATCTGCCTACAGAACTTGTACCCCAACTCGAAGGAGGCAAGAACACCATAGTGGACGTACTCTGCACAGATGCCAGAGGCAGAAAGTTCTGCGTGGAAATGCAGATGGAATGGTCTGACGCTTTCCAGCAGCGGGTACTGTTCAATGCGTCTAAGCTCTATGTGAGTCAAGCTAAAAAGGGAGGAAAATACAGTGAGTTGCAACCCGTATATTCCTTGAATCTTGTGAATGATATCTTTGCGCATGATACTCCGGATTTCATCCACAACTATCGCATCGTGCATGATAAGGACAGCAGCAAGGTAATTAAAGGCTTACATTTCACCTTCATTGAGCTCCCGAAGTTCACTCCTCATTCCATTGCCGATAAGCGCATGATGGTCTTGTGGCTCCGGTTCCTCACGGAAATCAATTCCAACACGAAGGAGATTCCTTCCGACCTGCTCAATGATCCGGAGATTGGAAAAGCCGTAGAAGAGCTGGAGATATCCGGCTTTACAGATGCCGAACTCAGAGCCTATGATAAATTCTGGGATTCCGTAAGTGTTGAAAGAACTCTTCTAGATGACAGATACCAGAAAGGAATGGAAAAGGGCATGAAGCAAGGCAGAGAAGAAGGCAGAGAAGAAGGCAAACATGAGGCCAACACAGAAACAGCACAACGTTTGCTGGCAATGGGACTTTCTGCCGAA
>JAIJLI010000380.1 GCA_022722495.1 Dialister sp.
GTATGAAAGACAGACGGGGAAAGCGGAAAGACGTGCGGCACATGCGAGAAAAGCGTGCATCCCCCGCCACCAGTCCCTATTTCCCATCCATCGACCCCGAGCGGAATCCCTCCAAGTCCATGGTCACGTAGCGAAAGCCCAGCGCATGAAAGCGCGCGATGACTGCCTCACGATTTTCCACGAGCTTTGGGAGCTGTGCGGGGAGCACCTCGATGCGGGCGATATCCCCATGGCAGCGCACGCGAAACTGCGGAAATCCCAGATCGAAAAGCAGCTGCTCAGCCGATTCGACCGCGCGGAGCTTCTCCTCCGTGATCCTCGTGCCATACGGGAAACGGGTCGCCAGGCACGCAAAGGATGGCTTATTCCATGTGGGAAGTCCTTCCTTCTCCGACAGGATGCGGATCTCCTCCTTCGTGAGCGCCGCCTCCTTCAAAGGACTCACGACGCCCAGCTCGGCAAGCGCTTTCAGCCCGGGACGATAGCCCTTCGTATCACTGAAATTTGTCCCGTCGATGATATAAGCGATCTGATGCTCCTTCGCCAGCTCGCCAAGAGACGAGAAGAGATAGGTCTTGCACCAGTAGCAGCGATCCTTCGGATTGTCAGCAAAACCCGGCGCAGCGAACTGGTCCCTTTCCACGATCACCTGCCGGATGCCACGGGACGTGCAGAAATCCTTCGCCTCTTCAATCTCACGCGCGGGGACAGAATTCAGCTTCATCGTCACCGCGACAGCCTGATCGCCGAGCACCTTGCAGGCCTCATGAAGAAGAAAGGTCGAGTCCACACCGCCGGAAAAAGCGACGGCGACCGAGCCAAGTGTTTTCAAATGTGCTTCAAGCGTTTTCTGCTTGAGAAGAATGCTCTCATGGATCATAAGAAAGTCTCCTTTATGTCACGCGAAGAGGATCCGAAGTCAGCGTCCGGAAAAAAGCAGCCGCCGAGATCTCACCCCAAAATATACTTCTTTCGCGTCTTGAAAAGCAAGACAGAAAGTCCGACGGCCGTGACGAACCAGCTCAGCGGATACACCATCATAAGGCAGTCAAAGTTGGGGATGGCAGGGAATACGGCCCACATGTACAGGATACGGAATCCGCAGATCCCAACGATCGTGATGAGCGCCGGAGACAGTGAATTGCCAAATCCACGGAGATAGGCGGAGATCATTTCGATGGCCAGATTCAAAGGCTCCGCCAGAATGATATAGCCCATGCGGGTGACGCCATAGCTGATGACCATCACATCGCTGGTAAAAAGCGCAAGCAGTGATGGCGAAAAATACAGGATGGGCACTCCGATGATGACGCAGACGACCAGATTCTGCAAGGTGGTAATGACCCCGACGCGGCGGCAGCGCGCCATGTCGCCGGCCCCGTAGTTCTGCCCGACGAATGTCGTACATGCCTGCCCGAACGCATTGACAAAGATATAGCAAAGAATATCCAGATTGAACGCCGCCGCCGATGCCGCCATGACATCCGCGCCAAGGCTGTTGATCGCCGACTGGATCACGATGTTCGACAGACAGAAGACTGCCGCCTGCACCCCGGCCGGTGTGCCGATGCGAAGGATCTCCCGTAAAATATACAGATCAAAGAACGATGCCCTGCATTCCAGATGGATCACATGCCTGCTGCGAAGCAGGATCGTCACCAGCATGGCGGAAGAAAGAAGCGTCGCACATGTCGTAGAGATCGCCACAGCTGCCACGCCCTGATGAAAAAACGCCACCAGCGTGTAGCTGATGATGACCTTGATGACCCCCGCCGCCGCCAGACAGAAGAGGGGCGTCTTCGTATCTCCCTGACTTCGGAAGATGGCAGACGCAAAATTATAGACCAGGATCCCCGGCAGAGCCAGGAAAAAAATGCGCAGATACGCAAGAGAGAGCGGCATGAGCGCCTCCGGCACCTGAAGCAGCGAGAGCAGCGGCTCCGCGACAGCTTCGCTCAGACAGGTCATCACGATCCCTGCGGCAAGCGCAAAGGCAAGCGTCGAAAAGACCGCCCGATGGACTCCCTCCCGATCTCCCTTCCCTGTCATTTGGGAAATCACGACATTCGCCCCGATCGAAATACCGATGAAAAATGTCACGATGAGGCTGATGATGGGCGTATTGCTCCCGACAGCCGCCATCGCTTCCTTCCCGACAAACTGCCCCATGATAATGGTGTCGATGGTATTGAACACCTGCTGCAGCATGCCCGTCAGTGCCAGGAGCAACGCAAAACGGATCGTTTTCCTTCCGATCGGTCCATGCGTCATATCTATTTTTTTCATATATACCTCTTACCCGGCAGGCAAAGGACAGCGATCGGGAAGGCACAAGGGAAATCATCTCTGCGCCCCGAAGCCGCCGGATGGCCTGCTACATATATTCCTTATTATATCATTCCTGACAACCTGTCCTGCAAGCGCGCCGCCTCTTGCCAAGACCGGCCATTGGCTCTATTATATATAGGAACTGTCATTTATGCACATGCCTTCTGGCTATCGAAAGGCATGCCTAAACAGTGACTAGTGACTGGGGACTGGATTCTAGTAGCTAGGGACTAGTGGCTAGGGATTAGGAGTGGCTGGTGACTAGTGGCTTGGAGACATCCGACTCCCGTATCGTCATTTCGAGCGAAGCCCTCAAATCTTTGTCATTCGCATTCAAGTGGTCGATGTCAGGAACCCCCAAACGGGAAGCCTGTTATCTCAATAACCTTCGGGCATCGCCCCCTTTACAAAAATCGACGCGAAGCGTCGCTC
>JAIJLI010000381.1 GCA_022722495.1 Dialister sp.
GAGGTTGGATGGGGATACCGCTATCCCCGAAACACAGCCTTCCCCGCGTGGGGAAGGTGGCGAGCGGAGCGAGCCGGATAGGGTTCTAGCGGTATGAAAGAGAGCGAGGGAGATCGTCTCAAGTGCGTCGTTTACGAGAGCACCCTATCCACCGCTGCGCGGTCCCCCTTCCCCGCGGGAGACGGGGCGCGGTATCCATTTCTCATTCACAAATTTCCATCTATCCATGATATAATAAAGTGTATTATGGAGGAATTATATATGAACGAAGCTACACAGAAAAATACAGCTCTCACTCTGCCGCTCGCAGCAATGAGAGATATTGCTATTTATCCAAAAATGACGGTCAGTGTCGACATTGGCCGTGATGAATCCGTCGCTGCCGTACGTCTTGCGATGCGCCGTGACCGCTACCTTGTCTGCGTGATGCAGAAGGATGGGAAGAAAGAAGACATCGACCTTTCGAACCTGTACGAATACGGCACGGTGGTGAAAGTGAACCAGATGCTTCAGCTGCCCGGCGGTCTCGTTCGCATTCTGGTGGAAGGCGTCTCCCGTGTGCATGTGGTGCATGCGGAGATGAAAGACACCTGCATCTCTGCAGAAGTAGACGATGCAGAGGAATACACCGAAGATCCCCTCAAGGCCGAGGCGTATCGCCGTCTGCTCATCAAGAATTTCTTTGAATGGATGAGAAATACAGGCAAGGGGATGCCGGAAGACCAGATGAACCAGCTGAAACAGATCGATGATCCCGGTGAGACCGCTGATTTCATCTCCTCGCAGCTCCTGCTGGCGCCGAAGAAGCGGCAGGAGATCCTAGAGACATTAGGCATCATCGAACGACTGAAGATCGTCAGCGAGTGCGTGGATCGTGAAGTCGCTATCGGCGAGCTGGAAAGCGACATCAATCAGGAAGTCCGAAAGCGGATGGACAAGGAACAGCAGGACTATTTCCTGCGCACGAAAGTGAAGACCATCCAGGACCGCTTGGGCGACACCGTAAGTCAGCAGAAGGAAGCGGAAGAATACCGTGAGAAGCTGAAAGCCTCTGCCATCCCCGAAGAAGAGAAGGGGAAGCTCGAGAAGGAAATCGACCACCTCGCCTCGATGCCGCCGATGATGGCGGAGACTGCCGTCGCCAGAAACTATCTGGACTGGGTCTTTGACCTGCCATGGGGCAAGGAAAGCGAAGACATCCTAGACCTTTCGCATGCGAAGGAGATCCTTGACGAAGACCATTACGGCCTGACCAAGATCAAAGAACGCATCCTCGAATACCTCGCCGTCCGTGTACTCGCTCCTGATGCCAAAGCACCGATCATCTGCTTTGTAGGGCCGCCAGGTGTCGGCAAGACATCACTCGCACAGTCCATCGCACGCTCCATGGGCAGGAAATTTGCCCGCATCGCCTTAGGCGGCGTCCATGATGAAGCGGAGATCCGCGGACATCGCCGCACCTACATCGCAGCGATGCCCGGACGATTCATCGAAGCCATCAACCAGGCACAGACGAAGAATCCACTCATTCTCCTCGACGAGATCGACAAAGTCTCCTCTGACTTCCGCGGCGACCCTGCCTCGGCACTCTTAGAAGCTCTCGATCCCGAGCAGAACAAAACCTTCCACGACAACTACATCGACATTCCTTTCGACTTCTCGAAAGTCTTCTTCCTTGCGACAGCGAACTCTGTCGCCACCATTCCGCCGGCTCTCTTAGACCGTATGGAACTCATCGAGCTCTCCGGCTACACCGAAGAAGAAAAGCTGGAGATCGCAAAGAAATACCTCGTGCCCCGCCAGAGAGAAAGAAACGGCCTCAAAGCGAAAGACATCAATTTCACTCCGGCCCTTCTCCGCCGCGTCATCCGGAGCTACACCAGAGAAGCCGGCGTCCGCAATCTGGAACGCACCATCGGCGCTCTCTGCCGCAAAGTCGGTAAAAAAATCGTTCTTGCCGATGACAGCCTGCCGACACTGACCGCCAAGACCCTAGAAAAATATCTTGGCCCCGTGAAATACATGCCCATGTCCGAAGAACACAGCGATATGGTCGGCCGCGTGAACGGTCTCGCATGGACCGCCGTCGGCGGCGAAGTCCTCGACACCGAAGCCGTCACCATCAAAGGCAAGGGCCACCTCATCCTGACCGGACAGCTCGGTGATGTCATGAAAGAATCTGCCGAGACCGCCTATACCTACATCCGAAGCCGCGCCAAAGCACTTGGGCTCGCCGAAGACTTCTATGAGACACTCGACACCCACATCCACCTTCCGGAAGGCGCCGTACCGAAAGACGGCCCATCCGCCGGTATCACCATGGCCACCGCACTCGCCAGCGCCTACACCGGACGCAAAGTCAGAGGCGATACCGCTATGACCGGAGAGATCACCCTCACCGGCGAAGTCCTCCCCATCGGCGGACTCAAAGAGAAGGTGCTTGCTGCCAGCCAGTTCGGGATCAAGCAGATCCTCCTCCCGGAAAAGAACAAACGTGACCTCGATGAGATCCCCCGATCCGTCCGCGATCAGCTCCACTTCGTCTGCGTCAAAAACGTCGATGAAGTCCTCGAACATGCGCTGGTGAAATAGGAGCTATGGATTAGTATAGCTTTGCCTGGAGCGTCATCCCTACCTGAAAACAATACAGAAGACACAACGCCTTTCCCGATGGGGAAGGCAAAGAGGAGGGGGCTTCGCCGCAAAAAAGGAAGCCAACCCCGCCTCGCTGCGCTCGGCAGCCCCTTCCAAGGGAAGGGG
>JAIJLI010000382.1 GCA_022722495.1 Dialister sp.
CTATAGCAGGGTTCCTTGAAAATGCATTGATTTCCTTGAGAATATCAGTACAAAATGGTGCAAAAAACTTGACCAAAATCAGCTTGGGCGATATAGTTAAATACAGTGGATAAATATAAAATCGAATAGGTGATAAAATGTTTAATTTACCAGAAAAATATGTCATGATTGACGGCTTCAAGATTCCTGCGGACAAAGGCGAAGAGTACAAGCGTCTTCGCGACAGCATGGCGAAGGAAGCAGATAGGTTTTTCCATACCTTCTGTGAAGAAGTGAAGAAGCAGAAGCTGGTGGACATCCTTGGCGAAGGCATCGTCGGCTATTCTTCGACCGGTGAAATGCTGGCAAGAATTTCTCTCGATCCTTTTGAGCTGTCTGCGCTGAATGTAGCAAAACAGAGAAAGAAGCTGTATGAATATATGCTTGCGACCAATGGTTACGATGATGATGACTACCAGCAGCTCCTGAAGGAATTCAAGGAACGTCAGGCGGAAAGAAAAGCAGCCAAAGAGAAAAAAGCGTAATGCGTTTCAGGGCATCCATGCATTTGACCGGCATGGATATGTTTGACATGAGAAATGGCATTGTGATCTTGCGGAAAGACGCCGATCGATATGTCACTTCGGTCATGATGCGCTCTTACAGATGCCTGCCAGGTCTTAACCGCTAACATAATAACAATAGGAAGGAACATACTGCTATGATTCATTTGATTCTGGACAGTACCTCCGGCGTTGGTGCAGATTTTCTAGCCCTTCACCCGAATGTACACTGTATTTCCCTGACCATTGAAATGGGAGAGAATTACGTACCGGAAAGCGAGGCAACCATTAAGGCTGTCATCGACTATTCCGAAGCGACGAAGAAATCGGTACCTACGAGCCAGCCGAGTACCGGCGATTTTCTGAAGCTGTTCTCCGATATTCCTGCCGAAGACCCGATCATTGTGCTCTGCCTTTGCTCCACCATCAGCGGCACGTACAACGGGGCGCTTTTGGCTGCCCGACAGTCGGGACGTAAGAATATCACGGTCATCAATACGAGAACGACGGCGATCGGCATGATCCATCTGCTGGAGGATGGTCTGGATATGATTGAGAAGGGGCTTTCCTATGAGGAAATCGCGAAAGCGCTCGAAGAAGCCTCGATGCGGACGGGACTCACCGTCGCGCTCGATACCATTGACTATCTGAAGCGCGGAGGACGCATCGGGAAGGCTGCCGGCCTCATTGGAAGCATTCTCAAAATCAAGCCGGTGATTTACCTGAATGAAAACAATGAAGTAGATGCTTTAGGGAAGGTGCGCACGACCAAAAAAGCAAATGCTCTCATGATCGATTATCTGAAAGAGCAGGAGCCACTCAAGAGACTCGGCATCGTACACATCGAAAATGAAGCCGGAGCGAAGATGCTCTATGACAAAGCGAAGGAAATGTATCCGGATATGGACATTACACTCACGACGGCGACCCCGGTTCTGACAGCCTATCTGGGACCTGGTCTTACAGGATTCATTTTTGAAAGAGCCAAATAAATGGGGGAGAGAATGATGTATACCGTTATTGATGGGAATTGTTTCAAAAATATGCTGGTGGGAGCGTATCAGCTTTTCCAGAAGAAATATGAAATTATCAATCAGCTGAATGTTTTCCCCGTGCCGGATGGCGATACAGGGAATAACATGCTGAATACCTTGAAGTCCATGTACAGCATGATTGCGGAAGTCAGCCCGGAAGAGCCGGTCGGCATCATCGCTGAGAAAGCTTCTGCCGGTGCTATCATGGGGGCACGCGGAAATTCCGGGGTCATCCTTTCACAGATCATTCATGGCATCAGCCGTGGTCTGCATGGCAAGAAGACCGCCTCCTGCGGACAGATGAGCAAGGCTTTCCAGTACGGCATCCTGTATGCGTATCGTGCTGTCACCAAGCCGGTGGAGGGCACCATCCTTTCCGTAGCTCGCGGCATTGCCAAAGGAACGCATGATGTATACCGCGTGGAAACGGATTTCAGTAAAATTTTGGAAGCCTCTATTGATGCGGGAGAAGAAGCACTCGCTAAGACTCCGGAGCAGTTGCAGATTTTAAAAGATGCGAATGTTGTCGATGCCGGCGGTCAGGGACTGATCTTCTTTTTAATGGGTTGTCTGAATGGTCTGACCGGAAAAGTCGAAGATATCGAAGTCGATGTGAAGCCGGTCATCAGCCGTCTGGAAGCAAAAGGAGAGTCCTTCTCCATTGAGTATCCGTACTGCACGGAATTCATCATCAGCCCATGTAAAGTAAGTGCTCGTGAGGTCCGCCAGAAGCTTTCTTCCTGGGGCGAATCTATGATCGTTGCTTCAGGCGATAATCTGGTGAAGGTCCACATCCACGCTCAGCGTCCGGGCCATGTCCTGGACATGGCAGCGGACTGGGGTACGCTCCATGACATCAAGTGTGATAACATGGTCGACCAATTTCATAGAAATAAAGAAAAGCAGCAGAAGATGGAGAAGAAACCGCTGGGTATCCTGACCGTGGTCTCTGGGGAAGGCTGGACAGAGCTTTTCGAAAAATCCGGCTGTGATGTTGTCTCCGGCGGCCAGTCCATGAATCCATCCGTGCAGGAGCTTTCGGCAGGTATGGAAAATGGACAGTATGAGAAATATATCATTCTGCCAAATAACAAAAATATCATTCTTGCTGCGCAGCAGCTGAAGAAAATGCTTGGCGAAAAAGTCCATATCGTACCATCCACGAACCCGATGGAA
>JAIJLI010000383.1 GCA_022722495.1 Dialister sp.
GCATGGTGTGCATTTCTCTATATACAAATGTGCTTGGTGTGACGGATGGCATATAGGAAAGAATGCACAGAATAAAATAAAAGGAACAATGCATGAAAGATAAATTTACGCCAAACTATATAGAGTCTCTTGAAGACAATGAGGTCTTCGTATTTGGCAGCAATTTGGATGGATACCACCTCGGAGGTGCAGCAAGGATAGCCAAAGAGTATTTTGGTGCAGTATGGGGACAAGGTGTAGGATTGCAAGGAAAAAGCTATGCTATACCAACGATGCAAGGTGGTGTAGAGACGATTACCCCATACGTTGACGAATTCCTGTCTTTTGCTCAGCAACATAAAGAGTTGCAATTCCTCGTCACACGCATCGGCTGTGGAATTGCCGGATTCAAGGACTACGAGATAGCTCCTTTGTTCAAGAACGCAATTGGAATGGAAAATATCTGTTTGCCAAAAGAGTTCGTAGAAATTATAAATGGGACGCAACAAGACAAGTACAATCTGCAACGCTTTTTGGGCGCACAGTCAAACTGCTACCAACAAGCGTTGCAGGAAATTCAAGGCGGACAGAAACGCTCACATTGGATATGGTTCATATTTCCTCAACTTGCAATTCTTGGTCATAGTCGCAATGCCAAGTATTATGGCATCAGTGGGTATGATGAAGCGGAAGCATATCTCAATCATCCGATATTAGGTGAGAGATTAAGAGTTATAACGAAGGCTTTGTTGACGCATACAGATATGGATGTGGTAGATATTTTTGGGGAAATTGATGCAATGAAAGTATGTTCTTGTATGACCTTATTTGATGCAGTATCACCGGATGA
The DNA here is from genome assembly GCA_022722495.1 of Dialister sp. GTDB lineage: Bacteria > Bacillota > Negativicutes > Veillonellales > Dialisteraceae > Dialister. Next base: position 830 of record JAIJLI010000383.1, read on the forward strand.
TGTATTTCAGAAAGTTCTTGATGGGTTTTACAAAGGACAATATGATTTGAAGACGTTGAACTATATGTAGAGAAGGTATGGAAGAGAATTATTTTGCAACCTCACGTAATAGACATGAGCTGAAGGATATGTACAATCCAGAGACCAATACGTTGGATATACGTTCAAATGGTCTTTATCCCTCAAATGTATTGAGCAATCTGTGCAGCAATGGATTTCGTTTCGATGGAATGATATGTGGCAGCATGGAGGGGTTCCTTCAGTCGTTGAAGAGACAAGACAACAACAAGCAACGTCAGATATGCAGCATGAAAGGTGGCAATGCAAGAAAGATGAGTGTAACATCATGGCAAACAGACCAAATAGTATGGTGGAAAGGAAAGGCAATAGACAGACAAAGCCAAACATACCAAGATTTGATTCATCGTGCTTACAAGGCAATGTTTGAACAAAATGAACGTTTCCGTGCTGCTCTGATGCAAACAAGGGGGATAGTACTGGCACATTCTACTGGCGAGAACAATCCATACAAGACGATATTGACACCAACGGAACTGTGTGGAATATTGATGGAGTTGCGTGATAACTATGACAAGCGAGATAAAACTCAAGAACTCATCAAAAAGTCTGTCACCAACGAACTGGGTGATTTGGATTCAGAGAAACCAACGGCAAAGAAGATTGTCTATGTTGATATGGGTGGAGTACTGATGGATTTTCATGCAGGACTGGAACTGATTGGCGATGAACTTCGCAAGGAATATGCAGGAAGATATGATGAAGTGCCGAACATCGTTTCTTATCTACCACCTGTGAAAGGTGCTGTCGAGGCTATGTATGCCTTACAACAAAGTGGTAAATACGATGTTTATATCCTTTCAACCTCTCCTTGGAGTAATCCAACAACATGGTCAGACAAAGTGGGATGGATAAATAGATATTTGGACAAGTATTATTGTAAACGTCTAATTCTATCTCACCACAAGAATTTACTCAGAGGTGACTATATCATTGATGATAGAGGAAAACATGGAACAAGTGGATTCAAGGGAGAATGGCTTCGCTTTGGAAGTCAAGAATTTCCTAATTGGGAGAGTGTACTTGAATATCTCCAAGCGTAAGAAATAGTATAGATATCATCAATTAATAGGTAAAGTAAAGAATTACCGAATAAAGAAAATCGTATCCCTCAGCTCAATTTGATATAAAATCGAATGGGCTGAGGGATTTTTATATACTTTGATGATAGGAATGGTTACTTGTTTTACTCTATACACATAAACAAATAAACTTTTGTAACACAAAAAATATCAGATAATATGGAAGATCTAAAAGACAAGACAGCAATGCAGAAGACTCAAATCTTCAATGTGATAATCCTTGACCGTAGTGGTTCTATGCAGAGAATACGTCAAGCAGCGGTGGATGGATTCAACGAAACCTTGGTCGGAATCAAGAAAGCGCAAGAGAAATTTGCCGACACACAGGAGCATTTCGTTTCACTGGTTACTTTTTGTAGCTGTGAGACATGTAATGTTTTTGACAAAGTACCTGTGGGTAAAGCACATCCGTTGAGCATGAACGACTATGAACCATGTTGTTCAACTCCTTTATACGATGCTATGGGATTCACCCTTACTGCGATGCATAAACAGATCAAAGACATAGAGGATGTTGCGGTTGTTGTTACTATCATTACTGACGGTTATGAGAATGCGTCCAAAGAATATAATGGTAATAGTATCAAGGCACTTGTGGAAAAGCTTCGCAAAGAAGGCTGGACATTCACTTACATGGGAGCGAATCAAGACTCAATGGAAGTTGCTATGTCGATGTCTATCCGCAATGCTCGTAATTTTGATTATAGTTCAGAAGGAACACGTGCTTCCATGCGCAAAGACACCACGACCCGTATG
>JAIJLI010000384.1 GCA_022722495.1 Dialister sp.
GCCTTCCCCTCGAGGGGAAGGTGCCCCGAAGGGGCGGATAGGGCACAGGCGGCATGAAAGAGAGCGGGAAAGAGCGTCTCAAGTACGTCGTTTATGAGAGTACCCTATCCACCGCTCCGCGGTCCCCCTTTCCCAATGGGGAAGGCTAAGAGGTGCGGCGCTTCGCGTCAATTCATATAAAGGGCGAAGCCCGATTAAGAATCATTCTCGCCCCTTCCTCTGGAAGGGGCAGACGAGCGAAGCGAGGCGGGGTTGGCATCCCCGTATGTGAAAATACCGCTTCGAGAGCCAACCTCCGCCCCTTCGGGGCACCTCCTTCCAAAGGAAGGAGGGAGAAAAGTGGAGTGTGTTGACTGGTAACTAGGGCTCAGGGCTCTCGTGGCGGCTTTTCCGCGAGTATGTATGCGGAAAGCGGAGAGGTGCAGCACATGTGGGGAATGCGTGAGTCCTTGACTGTAAACGACAAAGATTTCTCGCTTCGCTCGAAATGATGATGCGGGGAATCTGATGCCCCCAAAGGCTCCTGCCACGCAAAAAGACGGCAGGAGCCGTCTTTGCTTATGGAGCTGCGGTGGGATTACAGATGCAGTACGCGGTCTTTGATTTCCTGGGTACGGCCCTGATTCCAGAACTGGGTGCCGATGTAGCCGCAGGTCCTTCTGGCGACGCTCATTTTGTGCTGGTCGCGATTGCCGCAGTTCGGGCATTCCCAGACGAGCTTGCCGTTTTCGTCTTCGATGATCTTGATCTCTCCATCATAGCCGCAAACCATGCAGTAGTCGCTCTTGGTATTCAGCTCTGCGTACATGATATTTTCATAGATGTACTTCATGACGGTGAGAACGGCAGGGATATTCGTCTGCATGTTCGGGACTTCGATGTAGGAGATCGCACCGCCCGGGGAGAGCTTCTGGAAATCGGATTCAAATTTCAGCTTGTGGAAGGCGTCGATATTTTCTGCGACGTGGACGTGGTAGCTGTTGGTGATGTAGTTCTTATCTGTGACGCCTTTGATGAGCCCGAAGCGCTTCTGGAGGCATTTGGCAAATTTATAGGTGGTGGATTCCATCGGGGTGCCGTAGACGGAGTAGGAGATGTTTTCCTTCGCTCTCCATTCGCTGCATTTGTCATTCAGCTTCTGCATGACGGACATGGAGAATTTCCGGCCTTCTTCCGTGGTGTGGGAGACACCGAGCATGCGGACGCACATTTCATACAGGCCGGCATAGCCGAGGGAAATGGTGCTGTAGTTATTGAAGAGGAGCTTGTCGATGGTCTCGCCCTTCTTGAGGCGCGCGAGTGCACCGTACTGCCATAGGATCGGTGCGACGTCAGAGACGGTACCAAGAAGCCTCTCGTGGCGGCAGCGGAGAGCCCGATGGCAGAGCTCGAGGCGGTCTTCCAGGATCTCCCAGAAGCGGTCCATGTCACCGCCGGAGGAGCAGGCGACGTCGACGAGATTGATGGTGACGACGCCCTGATTGAAGCGGCCGTAGTACTTGTGTTTACCATCCTTGCCAAGACCTTCGGTATCCGGTGTGAGGAAGCTGCGGCAGCCCATGCATGGGTAGACATCGCCATTTTTCATCTGTCGCATGATCTTGGCGGAAATGTAGTCTGGCACCATGCGCTTGGCGGTACATTCCGCAGCGAGCTTTGTGAGGTAGTAGTAGGGGGTATCCTCATGGATATTGTCTTCATCGAGGACGTAGATGAGCTTCGGGAAGGCCGGTGTGATCCATACGCCCTTTTCATTCTTGACGCCCTGCATGCGCTGACGGAGGACTTCTTCGATGATGAGGGCAAGGTCCTTCCTCGTCTGGCCGTCTGCGACTTCATCGAGGTACATGAACATGGTGACGAAAGGCGCCTGTCCGTTGCAGGTCATGAGGGTGATGAGCTGGTACTGGATGGTCTGGATGCCAGACTTGATTTCTTCCTTCAGGCGGCGTTCCACGATCTTGGAGATGATGTCTTCATCCATCGATTCGCCGGTTTCCCTGCGCTCTGCAAAGACCTCTTTTTTGATCTTCTGGCGGCTGATGTCCACGAAGGGAGCGAGGTGCGCGAGCGTGAAGGACTGTCCGCCGTACTGGTTCGAAGCGACCTGCGCGACGATCTGCGTCGTGACATTGCACGCGGTGAAGAAGGAGTGCGGCTTTTCGATCATGGTCTGGCTGATGACGGTACCATTCTGCAGCATGTCTTCCAGATTGATGAGGTCACAGTTGTGCTCGCGCTGGGCGAAATAGTCAGCGTCGTGGAAATGGATGATGCCCTGTTCGTGTGCTTTCACGATCTCCTCCGGGAGCAGCAGGCGGCGGGTGAGGTCCTTCGATACCTCACCGGCCATGTAGTCACGCTGCGTGGAATTGATGACAGGGTTCTTGTTCGAGTTTTCCTGCTTCACCTCTTCATTGTTGAGGTCGATGAGGGAGAGGATCCCGTCATCGGTGGTATTGCTCTTTCTGGAGATCTCGCGTTTATAGCGGTAGCGGACGTACTTCTGCGCCACCTCGTAGCCGCGCATTTCCATGATGCCCGTCTCGACCATGTCCTGAATGTCTTCTACATTGCAGGCATGCGAATACGCCGAGATCTTCTTGGCGATGTTGTCGGCGACGGCCTGGATCTGGAAGCTGCTCATCTGATGGATGCCTTCGACTTCCTTATTGGCTTTGCGGATGGCATTCACGATCTTAGAAATATCAAAAGCAACTTCC
>JAIJLI010000385.1 GCA_022722495.1 Dialister sp.
GTGCCAAAGGCATAGACCGATATGGCCATGCCGATACATGTAGCTACGAAAAATAAGATTACATATAGTACCATACTCGTTTATTCTTCTGTTTCTTCGATGGATGAATGATGTTCATTTGTATTTCTTCCAATGGTATTGCTGTTTGTAGATGTACTGTCCACAGCAATGGAATCAGCATTGTTCGATTGTATCTCCACGGTTGCAGGATGTTCTTCGGTCTCTCTCGCCCAAGCTGCCCTTGCCTTGTCTGCACTCCTCATGGCATCCAATGTGGGTGGCTTGTAGGTCTTGTCCTTGCATGCGGTCAGCAATATGCCAGCCAATGCCATAATGATAATGTTCTTTGTTTTCATGCTCATAACTGTTCTTTTATGTCTAAGATGCAATGTTTCTGCTGAAACAAATAATGGTAGACCCACACCCTTGGGGGAGAATGAGCCTACCAGTCGTTCACTTTCTACTTGTCATCCACATCTTGGTCATGTCGATACTTTTTTGTTTCACATTTTTATATGCGCTTGCTGTAGGCATAGATAAACACTCCTTGGTCGTTCTTCTTGGTATGCAGTCCTTTCCGTTGTTTGAACATGATGAGACCTGCACCCGTAGTGATTGCCACGACCAACACTATCAGTCCTGCAATGATACCTATCAGACAGTAGGTGACAATGAAGCCGATGATGGCTCCTCCTGCCGTGGCTGCTGCCCAATAGATATACCGCCCTTGTATTCCCATGAATTCAAGTGGCTTCTGGAGTCCCTTGAACAGTGGGTAATCGGGGTAGCGGATTTCCTGCTCTTCTCTTGCCATTCTTCACGTCGTTTCTCACTTACTGAATATGCACGGAATAACTCTCACTCGTTAGTTGGTCACACCGAAGAACAATGGCAATGCCTGTGCTGCTGCCACGAGGAAGATACATGCTCCTACAATCATCATGATCTTTTTCTTGACATCCTGCTCCTCGTTGTTCATGGCGATGTAAACGCTGATAGCACCCACTACGGCTACAACACCTGCAATGGCATAGCAGAGTTTGACCACGATAGGCACGTATTTGGCTATTTCCTCCGAATAACACAAGATTGTGTTTAAGTGCTTGATTATCAGTGTATGACAGATATAATGGCAAGTATGATGTTCCCAAAATGTTCCAAAAAACATATTTTAATGGGGAGTTTGAATGTGCTAAAAGAGGGTGTGTTCAACGGCATTGAAATGGCTTCAAAAAAGGGATTTGGCAGTAAAGACTTGTTAACATAGAATTAAGATTTGATTAACACATTTATTAGCGCAGGGTGACTTGTAAGAGGGTGGGTAAAGTTTGATAACAATGTAAGATGTTACGGTTAGTATTCACTTTCTCCGTAACTTTCCACATACACATTTTCCTCTTCCCTATTTTTGAAATATCAAATTTAGGGAAATAAAAGAGTGAGCAAGTTACATATCTGATACTAACAAGTAGTGAGAGTGTTAAAAGTGGGGCTGATAGAGATTAAAAACCGAATTTTGTATCGCTGTTTGGAAACAAATCATTATCTTTGTACCATAATTCAAAACAAAATGGGCATCAATAAACTAAAAGTGGTGTTGACAGAAGAAGCACAAGCCTTTTTGGATACGCAGCCATTCAAAGCTCAGCAGAAGATATACTACAACATCTTCAAGGTTGAGGAAGGGGTGATGAAAGTTGACATCTTCAAGAAACTGGAGAATACCGAGATATGGGAGTTCCGCACTCTCTACAACGGTATATGCTACAGGCTTTTCTCCTTTTGGGACACTGAGGAAGAAACTTTGGTTATTGCCACACATGGTATTATCAAGAAAACTCAGAAGACACCATTAAAAGAGATTGCCAAAGCGGAAGAGATAAGAAAAGAGTATTTTAACAGTAAAAAGAAATAGCATTATGGCACAGATGAAATTGATACCAGCAGACAATATGAAAGATAAACTTTGGGGTAAAAGAGGTACACCAGAGCGCGAAGCCATGGAAGCCAAGCTCAAAGAAGATGTGAACGCCTATATTGTAGGCGAAGCCATACGTAAGGCTCGATTGGCACAAAACCTCACACAAGAACAGCTTGGTGAGCGTATCGGTGTGCAGCGTGCTCAGATATCAAAGTTGGAGAAAGGTGCAAGTGTTATCACATTACCAACCATGAGCCGTGTGTTTCAAGCATTGGGTATTGCAACAGCCACTCTTGATTTGGGTATTGCAGGCAAGATTGCGTTGTGGTAAGATGACGGTTAGATTGTGCAATCTTGGTAGGATTGTATAAAGTGAAGGACAATCTATTGAAACTCAGTATAGACAATCATCTTACACAAACAATTGTTCCCAATATGAGAATGTAGATGTGTTATTTTGATATGTAAGCAATGGAATTTTGAAGATTGTACAACTCCAATAATACAATAAAATAGGCATACGCTCGTTTATTATAAAAAATATTCCGAAAAGAAATGAAAGCAAAATTATCAATATTATTTCTTGCCATATCAATGGCTTTTGTAAGTTGTGAGGCGGATGAAACCACAAATGAAAGTTCTCCAATCATGACAATAGAGGATTTTCCTGTGATTGATTGTTCTACTTCAACCCAACCACTAAGTGTTATTTTGACAGCGAAAACATTAGGCTTACCTTATGTTTGGTGGAATAATGCGGTCTTAGATCAAACGTGGTATTGCAAGATTGA
>JAIJLI010000386.1 GCA_022722495.1 Dialister sp.
ACTACCCAAAATAAGAGCACAAAGCAGTCGATAAACAAGGCCTCTGGCAGTTTCTCAGCAGGCTTTGGTATCGTAACCTCTGAAAGTGAAGAGGAATACAACCTTATAGACATCAACTCTGACGGCCTCCCAGATAAGGTCTGGAAGAATGGTGATGTTATCACTGTTGCCCTTAATACAGGCAATGGCTTTGACGAGCCTATCAGTTGGAAGGGTGCAAGTGCACTTAGTGAATCAGCCTCTACATCAGAGTCTGCAAATGCAGCGTTCACTTTGACCATCAACATTCCTGTCATCAGCATCAAGATTTCAACCAACCCTGGTGCATCAACCTCGCACAGTATCAATCGTCCTACCTACTCTTTGCAGGATGTTGATGGTGACGGTTATCTTGACATCGTTGAGTCTGAGAAGGAAAGCGAGTTGAAGGTTACACGCTCAGCCATTGGCAGAACCAACATGTTGAAGTCTGTCACCAATTCCTTGGGCGGAACTTTCACATTGGACTATGCCCACACTACTCCTACCTACGGACTTCCTGGTGGCAAGTGGGTAATGTCTGCCCTTACCGTTGATGATGGTATCCATGACGATGGACCTGTAATGACTACCGCCTTTGAGTACAAGGACGGCAAGCGTGACCGCCATGAACGTGAGTTCCTCGGTTTCGGTGAGGTTATCACCAAGAACCTCGACACGGAGAATGGCAATTCTGTTTACAGACAGGCTGTTGAGAACTACGATGTTGCCAACTACTACACGCAGGGCAATGTTACCGCCACATCCGTAGAGGATGCCAACGGCAACAAGTACACCGAGACAAAGAACCGTTACGACAGCTACTATCTGACTGCCGACGGTGACAAGTACACGTTTGCAAAGCGTGACGTGAACCTTTGGAGCGACCGTGCATCTGCATTCGTTCCTCTCCGCTATACGGCAAACTTGCAGTATGAGGGAGCGGCAAACGGTGTGGTTACATCCGAGGCATGGAATGAGTACTACCTCAATGGCTATCATGGTGAGTTGAAGTCCTACAAGTACAGCGACAAGGGCAGTCTTGGCGAGGACGGAAACGGAAAGTTTGATTATGCGACTGCTATCAAATATACCGACAATGCAAGTAAGCACATCTTCGGACTTCCTGTTGATGTGACTGTTACAGGCGGTGACGGCTCACTCTATCACCATGTGACGGCAAAGTACAACACCAACTATGCCAACCACATCACCCAGATTACGCAGCAGTTGAATGACGGTGCGGCAGTTACTGATTACAAGTACGACTCTTACGGCAACATCATCCAGAAGACCCTCCCTGCCAACGGCAAGGGACAGCGCATGTGGTACAAGTACCGCTATGAGCCGGAAATGAACATGTATGTGGAGCGTATTGACGATGCGTGGGGTTACCGCAGCGAGCAAGGCAACTTCGACTATCGGTATGGTATCGCCAAGGAGCATCGTGACCTCAACAACTTCTACTATGAGACTGATGTTGACGACCTCGGTCGCATTACTGGCGTGCGTGGTCCAAATGAGTTGGCTACAGGCGTGCCTTATGCCATCGCCTTTGAATATCAGCCTTTGGCTACCTTTGGTGAGAGTGGCATTACTGCTCCTGCTTACGCAGTGACCAAGCACTACGACATCCAGCACCCTAACGATGACTTGGAGACCGTTACATTCGTTGACGGTTTCGGAAGAGCCGTGCAGGTGAAGAAGGACGGTGTTGTGACAAGTGCATCCAAGGGAAGCTCTGCCAAGGACGAGAACGTGATGATAGTCAGCGGAAGAAACGTGTATGACGCTTTCGGACGTGTGGCAAGGGCATTCTATCCTACAACGGAAGGAACCGGATCGAAGTCCACATTCAACAAGTCATTTGACAATGTATCTCCAACGGTTACTGTTTATGACGTGCTCGACCGTGCTACCTCAGTGACATTGCCGGACAACTCTACGACAACTACGGCATATACTGTTGACAACGGCAGTCATGCACTTGTTACAACCGTAACAGACGCACTCCATAATGTGCAGGCTACCCATACCAATGGCAGTGGCAAGACCTTGAAGACCATCCAGAAGAGCGGACCTGACGGTGAGATTACCACATCGTTTGAGTATGACGGCATACAGCGCCTTGTTCGTGTCACCGACACGGAGGGCAATGTGACGACCTCTACTTACGACATGGGCGACCGTCGCACAGAGGTAAACCATCCTGCAAGCGGCATCACAAGTTTCACTTATGATGCGCTCGGCAATGTGCTGACCAAGCAGACTGCCAACCTTGCGAAGGAAGGCAAGTTCATCATCTACGATTACGACTATCAGCGTCTGACGGGTATCAACTACCCAGATCATCCGGAGAACAACGTAAAGTATTACTACGGTGGTCGCAACGCCTCTCAGAACCGTATCGGTCGCTTGATGCTCCGTGAGGACGGAACAGGTGCCATTGAATACTTCTATGGTAAGATGGGTGAAGTCACCAAGACCCGCCGCACGCTGATTGTGCCTAACCAGGCGATTGCAACTTATGTGACGCAATGGACTTATGACAGCCACAACCGCCTGTTGGAGATGATTTATCCTGATGAGGAGAAGATTACTTACTCTTACAATCTCGGTGGTCAGCTTGAAAAGGTTCATGGCTACAAGTCATACGGCTACGATTATGTAAGCAAG
>JAIJLI010000387.1 GCA_022722495.1 Dialister sp.
CCATCTTCTAAAAAAAGGCGGCGAAGCCGCCACGAGAGCCCTGAACCTTGAACCCTGAACCAAATGAAAGCAAAGTAAAAAGGCGATGTGAAGAAATGAATCCTCATTTCTTCACATCGCCTTTTTTGGTTCGGGGCTGCCGCGACCGCTTCTCCGTTTTTGTAATGGGTGATGCCATGCCCATCTCGCCCGTCCCTTACTTTTTCCACTTCATATCGGCGAGCCATGGCATGTAGAGCGACTTGAGGTCTATTTCCTCTCGCGCCGTCTCCTTGGGCGGATCATCATGGATCTCAGGGCAGGCAGAGCCCTTCTCAAGCTCAGCGCGCACGTCAGCTTCCGCATCGCCGTGGACGGCGATGGCTTTTTCAAACCATTCCTTGGCGCGCTTCAGATCCGGCTCTCCATAGAGGCCGTGCTGATAGAAAAGGCCGAGATTCATCATGCCCCAGTCACTGCCGAGGGCGGCTGACCTTTTATACCACTCTTCTGCCTTTGCCATGTCTCCGATCTCCTGAAAGAAGATCCCGAGATAGTTCGCGACGTCTTTCGCCTGCGGCCCTTTTTTCTCATACGCCTTGACCAGCCAGCGAAGACCTTCGTCATGGTTGACGGGCGTGCCATTCCCGTAGAGATGCATCATGCCGAGATCGATCATGCCGGTCTCGTTATCAAGAGCCGCCGCCTGATTGGCCCAGTGGAAAGTATTCATCCAGTCTTTCTTCATGCGGTATCCGGCACTGATCTGACTCGCGATGTCGCCTTTGACCTGGTCTTCGAAGATCTCCTCTCCTCTTTCCCAGGCTTCCTTCAGGTAGCGAATGGCTTCCTCCGGCTGCGGGGGCCTCTGCTGGAGCGCACCATTCCCCAGATTGATGAGACAGTACACATCGCCCAGGTCATACGCCTTCTGATACCATGCATTGGCCTCTTCCTGATCTCCCAGCCAGAACGAGCACATCCCGGCCATATTCGCCGCCTCGCCGCGAATGCTTCTCTGCATGTCCTCCGGCATCTGGGGATCTGCCTTCGCATCGTAGCAGCTCTTGAACCAGTGGAACGGCTCACTCGCATCCGCCGTATCAGGAAGCGTATCCAGAAGATACTGTGCATAGTGCAGCATGCCAAGCGGCGAGCCCAGCTCCGCCGCCTTTTTGACCCAAACGGCGGACTCCTTCATTTCATCCATGAGCGAGCAGCAGAGCGCGATCTGGTCCGCAAGGCTGCCGCTTGGCAACATGTCAAAGGCCTTCTTGTACCAGAAAAGAGCTTCTTTGAAATCTCCTTCCACGTGGTAGAGCTGTGCGAGCTGGACCAGTATTTCCGGCCGCCCGCTCTTGGCTGCGACCACCGTGTACTTCAGCGCAGCGCCATAGCGCTCTGCATCCATCGCGATCAGTGCGAGCCGCTGCGCCGCTTCCTCTTCTTTGTAGCCGTGAAAGGCAAAGACCTTCTCCAAGAGCTCCTCTGCCATTTCGATGTTTTGCTTGCAGCCGCGCCCGTCCTGCAGGCAGCAGCCCAGAGAGAACATGCCCTGCACATTGCCCAGCTTCACGCTGGCACGGAGCCATGCGATCCCCCGCTTCGGCGTCGTTTCCAAGAGCACCTCTCCCAAAAGGGCCGCCGCATCCCCCGCGCACTCGCTCTTCCAGTCATAGGCCTTCGCCAGCGCATTCTCCGCCTTGATGAGATCTACCTTCACGCCGTAGCCATACGCATAATGAAGCCCCAGATAGAACCAGCCCCAGACATTTTTCCATCGCACGGCAAGCTCGCTGTAGTAGAAAGACCTCTTGAAATCCTGCTGAAACAGATAGTGCTCCGCAAGGAGGCGCGCCGCCTCGCCGGCGGATGCCTTCGGCTCCTCCGCGATCTCTTGCAGAAGGGCTTCTCCGTCTGCGCCCATATCTGCGGCCAGCGTCTGATCAAAAATGAGGCGAGCCGCCCAGCGGATGCGGCTCTGCCAAAGCCCCGCTTTCATGCACTTTTTATTCCATGCCCAGCGCTTCTTTTCATTCGCCTTCCTGACAAGTCCGACGCGGTACGCATCCGCCATCTCATACATCGCCAGCACATCGCCCGTCTTTGCCAATGCTTCCACCTGCGGCATGTACTGACGGAAGATCCTCTTCTGCGTAAGAGTCCCCGGCCGGCTGGCATAGCCTACATTCAGGGCCGCCAGCAGATCGCCCGCCTTCTTTCCCTCCTCTGCATAGCGCTTCGCCAGCTTTTTGTCCGCCGGAGCGATGTAGCCATGCTTGGCATATTCGCCCAAAAGGTACATGGCGCGGCCGCTTCCCTCCGACGCTTCGTTTAGCAGTACGTTATAGGCTTCCTCTAATTGTCCATCGATGAAAAGTTTTTCGCCTTGTGTCATAAAAAATGTCCTTTGAAATGAAACAGCGGCCACGAAGCGGGCGCCAGAAAATGAAGTGCAGCGGGTGATATGGGTGCAGAAGGGAGGGCGGGGTAGTGCGGCGCATTTCGTCATCCTGAACGGAGAAAAACGGCTTATCTGAAATAGGAAAACTGCGTCGAAGGATCTAAACGCCGCGATTTTTGAAATAAGCGTTGCTTTCGTATCGTTAGCCTTCCCCTCTAGGTAATGCTATTAAGTTAAGCGGCAGAACGTTCTTGGCTCCCCATCGGGGGAGCTGCCCGAAGGGCTGAGGGGGCTACGTAGCGG
>JAIJLI010000388.1 GCA_022722495.1 Dialister sp.
GTCTGGCTCGACGGCATGGAAATCACCCAGTTCACCTATTTCCAGCAGGTCGGCGGTATCGATGAGCATCCGGTCTCCGTAGAGATCACCTACGGTCTCGAACGTATCGCGATGTACATTCAGGAAGTCGACAATGTCTATGACCTCGAATGGACCGACGGCGTCACCTATGGCGACATCTGGCACCAGAATGAATACGAGCAGTCCGTCTACAGCTACGAGCTCTCTGACCACGACATGCTCTTCAAGCTCTTCGACATGTATGAAAAAGAAGCACAGCGCGTCGTGAAGGCCGGCCTCGTACTCCCAGCCTATGACTATGTACTGAAATGCTCCCATTCTTTCAATCTGCTGGACGCTGCCGGAGCGATCTCCCTCTCGGAACGTACAGAATATATTTCCCGTGTCAGAAACCTGGCCCGCATGTGCGCCAAGGCCTGGTTGAAAAAGCGCAAAGAGCTGGGATTCCCCATGCTTAAAGGAGGCGAAGCGAAATGAGTAAGAATCTTCTCTTAGAAATCGGTACAGAGGAAATGCCGGCCAATATCATGTCCGGTGTCGTAGACCAGCTGAAAGCACTCGCGGCTTCCCAGTTCGAAGCCCACCGCATCGCTGCCGAAAACATCACCATCTACGCGACCCCGCGCCGTCTCGCCGTCCTCGTCAAGGATGCCGCAGACCGCCAGCCGGATGAAGAAGTCAAGAAACGCGGCCCATCCGTCAAAGCCGCTTTCGATGCTGATGGAAATCCGACACGCGCTGCCCAGGGATTTGCCCGCGGCCAGCACATCGATCCATCTGAACTCATCAAAGAAGGGGAATACACCTGGGCGCATGTCGTACATGCGGGCAAGAAAGTCGAAGACGTCCTTCCCGAGCTCTTCCTCTCCCTCATCACCGGCCTGAACTTCACCAGAAGCATGCGCTGGGCCGATGAAGAAGCCCATTTCATCCGTCCTGTCCGTTGGATCGTTGCTCTCTGCGACAAGGAGATCATCCCGATGGAATTTGCTCACGTCAAGAGTGGCAATGTCAGCCGCGGACACCGTTTCCTCTGCAAGGAACCTGTCGTGATCTCTGATCCGCTCTCCTACAAGGAGACCATGCGGGAAGCCTTTGTCATCGTCGATCAGGATGAACGCCGCGAAATGATTCGTACCGGCCTTCTCGCCGTTGCAGACAAGCTTGGCGGCCACGTCTGGCACAATGCAGACCTCTTGGAAGAGATCAACTACCTCGTCGAATACCCGACTCCGCTCTATGGCAGGATTGATGATGAATTCCTGAAGCTCCCTGTACCGGCCGTCGTCACCCCGATGCGTGACCATCAGAGATACTACCCTGTCAGAAACGAAGACGGCTCACTCATGCCGTACTTCCTGACCGTTCGTAACGGCGGTACGAAAGCCCTTGAAAACGTCCAGCACGGCAACGAAAAAGTCCTCCGTGCCCGTCTTGACGATGCGAAATTCTTCTTCGAAAACGACCGCAAGAAGACCTTGGAAGGCCACAGAGATGACCTCACCCGCATCAACTATCAGGAAGGCATGGGCGACATGCGTGATAAAGCAGACCGCCTTCAGAAACTGACGGAAGTCATCGGCAAGGACTGGGACTTCACGGCAGAGGAAGCCGCTGATGCAGACCGCGCTGCCTTCCTTTCCAAGTCCGACCTCGCGACCGGCATGGTCACCGAATTCACCGAACTGCAGGGTGAAATGGGCAAAGAATACGCTCTCCTTGACGGGGAAAAACCGGAAGTTGCACAGGCCATCTTCGAGCAGTACATGCCAAGATTTGCCGGAGATATCCTCCCAGAGCAGGAAATCGGCCGTGCGCTTTCCCTCGCTGATAAGCTGGATAATCTCGCTGCGACCTTCCTGCGCGGTCTCATCCCGACCGGCTCTCAGGATCCATTCGCCCTCCGCCGTCAGACCATCGGCGCCGTGAATATCCTGACCGACGGAAAGATCCACTGGGATATCCGCCACGGCATCGAGGCAGCCCTTGCCCTCCTTCCGGGCGATGAAGAGACGAAGAAGACCGTCCTCTCCCAGATCGAAGACTTCTTCCGCCAGCGCATCAAAGCCATCATGCTCGACGAAGGCATCGCCTATGATATCATCGACGCCGTTCTCGCCGGCCCTGTTGATGACATTTATGCCCTCTTCCTGAAAGCCCGCAGCATGGCAGAAAGCCAGCTGAAGGACGAAACCGAGCTCCGTCAGGCTGTCACTCGTCTTGCGAACATCACCAAGGGCAAGACCGGCGGCAAGGTTGATCCATCCCTCTTCAATGAAGACGTAGAAAAGAAACTGCAGGATGCTTTCGAAGCTGTTTCTGCCAAAGCCCTTCCGCTCTTTGCTTCTTATGAGTACGGAAAAGCCCTCCCGGCTCTCAAGGAACTCACGGCTCCGATCAATGATTACCTCGACAACGTCATGGTCATGGTCGATGACGAAGCCGTCAAGAACAACCGCATCTCCCAGCTCCTCGCTACCCTCGCCCTCTTCAATACATGGGGCGACTTCAGCAAGCTGGTGTGATTGGCTTTCTGGAAATCGTCTTTTCGATAGACTGTAAAAAAAGGAGCTGTGAAGAAATGAATCCTCATTTCTTCACAGCTCCTTTTTACTTTGCTTTCATTTGGTTCAGGGTTCAAGGTTCAGGG
>JAIJLI010000389.1 GCA_022722495.1 Dialister sp.
TCGCCAGTGCCCTATCCGCCCCTTCGGGGCACCTTCCCCTCGAGGGGAAGGCTGACGATACGGGAATACCGTCATCTAAAATGCGGCGAAGCCGCCACCGAAACCCTTTGAACCCTTAGAACCTTTTGAACCCTGAACCCTCAATCATTAAAATTTCATTTCCCCTTTTCTGCATGAATGCTGTATAATACATACAGCATTTTTATATTGAATCAAAGAAGGTCTTTCGAAAATCTTTGAAAGTGAAAAGAGAAGACGGTGCAAATCCGTCGCGGTCCCGCCGCTGTAAGGCTGAGCCCTCCTCACGA
The DNA here is from genome assembly GCA_022722495.1 of Dialister sp. GTDB lineage: Bacteria > Bacillota > Negativicutes > Veillonellales > Dialisteraceae > Dialister. The sequence continues at coordinate 309 of JAIJLI010000389.1, forward strand.
TGTCACTGGGAAACCGGGAAGACGAGGACAGGCGAGGACGCCGAGCCAGAAGAACTGCCCTCTTTGATGAAGACAACTGATCCGCTGCGGATGGTGCGATGTATACCGGAAGCAGATGGCGCAGGTTGTTTTCAAGTTTCCGTCCATACGGGATAAAGGAGGAAGTAAAATGAATCAGAAAATTTTGACAGCGTCTTTGGCAGCTCTTGTGCTTACCACAGGCGCTTTTAGCGTGCAGGCAGAAAGCACCCCCCCGAATTTTTATTCGTTAAATGAGGTGGTAGTTACTGCGAGCCGTACCCCGGAGAAGAAGATCGACGCCAATGCGGATGTAGCAGTCGTGACTGCGAAGGAAATCGAGGAAAAACATTTCGACGATGTGGCGCAAGCCGTGAAAAATGTACCGGGCGTATTCATTTCCTCGCATGGCGCTAGTGGTCAGGTCGGGAACAGCGATCAGATTTATATCAATGGTTCTCCAAACGTCGTTGTCCTCGTGGACGGGATGAGAAGAAATACCAATGGCAACTTCTTGATGAATAACAGCATTGCGGAACTTGTCAACGTTGCATCCATTGATCACATTGAAGTACTGAAAGGCTCGGCATCCACACTTTACGGTTCTGACGCGCAAGGTGGTGTCATCAATATCATCACAAAGAAAGCAAAAGAAGATGGTGTAAGCACAACGCTCCGCACCTCATTCGGCGATAACAGCAAAGAAAGCTATAATCTTTACAATGAAGGAAAATCTGATAAAGTCTTCTGGTCTGTCGAGGCAGGAAAAGAATTAGCCGGTGATTATAAAGATGGTTGTGGACGCAAAGTTATCAACCACTTAAACGCAGAACATTACAATGTAAAGCTCGGTTACGATTTAGGCAATGATTCTGATATCACCTTGAACTATGAAAAATACAAAGCCGATTATACGCGGCCTCATCAGGGCAGTACAAGTATCGTCTCAGATAAAGGTAAGAAAAACAATGATTCCATCAGCCTACAGTATAAAGCTAGACTTTCCGAGAAATTAACCAACCAATTCTCTGTCTACAGAAATAAGACAACCTTTAAAGATAACTATGGAAAACCCGCAATTGACCCGTGGGCAATGGATATGAAAACTACAGGAATTTCTGACCAGCTCACCTACACAACAAATAATCAGACATTGACAGGCGGAGTCGACTGGTACAAAGATGAAATTCCGTATTATCCCAAAAATGATGTCGAAGGTCAAAGCACACATAACATCGCCTTCTACCTGCAAGATAAGATTGACCTCACAGACCAGTGGAATATCACACCTGGTGTACGCGTCGATCACCACTCCATGTTTGGTACGCATACTTCACCAAGTGTTTCTATTGGTTATAAGCAGAATGATCGCACCAACTATTATCTGAACTATAAATCATTCTTCGTAGCGCCAAATATGAGCAAACTGTACGGCACATATGGAAATCCAGACCTCAAGCCGCAAGAAGGTAATACTATTGAATTTGGTGTAAATCATACGTTTAGTGATTCCTTCACCGGTACATTTAACATTTTCCACACCCATGCTAAGAACCTATTTGGTTACGACGCTGCGGGGAAAGCCATTAACACCGGCAAAACCAATGTCAATGGCTTCAGCCTCAATCTCAATAAAGAATTCAGCCAACACTGGACCACCAGTATCGGATACACATTTATCCATAGTCCAGCAACCGCAGAATCCTATAACATCAACAACAATGGCATGATCCCGGAAAGCACACTCAATATCAACGTAGGCTATCAGGCAGACAAGTTCAACGCCAATCTGTCCGGTCGCGGCATCATGAATCGTTACGGTGCAAAAGCTAATTGGCTTGGTAAACCAACAAAAATGAGCAACTACACCAACTACTGGGTATGGGATCTGGCTGCCAACTACCAGTTCACTAAAGAAGCCACACTCTTTGCCAGAGTGAACAATATCTTTGACCAGTTCTACACAGACGTCGGCTCCTCCTTTGGCCCGAATGCCGCAGGCAATGATTCGGAGCAATGGTACTCTGCTCCCGGCCGCAACTTCGAGATCGGTCTTCAGTTCCAGTTCTAAGAAGCAAGCATTAGCGAGCACTGCATCACACAAAAGAAAAGCGATGAGACGAAAGCCTCATCGTTTTTCTTTTGTGCGGTTACGTCCCTGTCATTCCGCCACGCCCCACTTGCTTTTCTTTCGCAAAAAGAATAAAATATGACAGGTAAAAATTCACAGTCAGGCAAAGGAAGGAGGCTCTTTCGTTTCACGAAAGCCTCCTTTTTTCCGGGACTTGCAATGCGCCCGCTTCCACCCTTTCCGATCCTCCAAGGAGGAATCGAAATGCAGGAA
>JAIJLI010000018.1 GCA_022722495.1 Dialister sp.
CCATCCAAGATATATAGATGGTTGCCAAGCCTCTGTGTCCCTTATATAAAAACATTATAAAGCCTTTAGATAGAGCTCGTTATCCCGAACTGAGGTATTGCTAGCTAAAGGAGTTTATCATGATACGTCTTTCCAAAGTGCGTCGGATCTGTTGCTACAAAACCATTTCCAGCTACATATCCTTCACTTTTTGCCATGGCTTCGCTGTCATCCCCTGCAATAGTGGACGTAACCTGTGAGTGTATATTTGTCTCTTTCATCATGCGAATCAAGTTCGTTTTTTGATGTCGTTCATCTGAATCTCTACATAAGAGACACAGAAACTCTTTGCAAACATAAGATAATTGTTGGAAACTAGCAAATTATGCGTGTTAAAAAAATAATAAAAATGATAGGGACACCTTCGTCTCTACCAAAGAAACAAAGATGCCCCTATATATAGTAAGGTATCAGATAATGTGGGTATAAAAGGATTATAAAAAAATAAGTATTGATATTTTAAAACTAGAATATACTATCTTACTGAAATCTTCTGACCTTTAGCCTGAGCACAGGACTGGGTAGATGCCTTCACGATGTAAATGCCGGATGGAACTCGCAGAATCATTCTCTGCTTGGCAGGCAACTGATAACTGTGAACCATCTTGCCATCCAATGTAAATACCTGAACCCTGTCGAGCTTCTCACTACCCAAGGCGGAAACAACAATCATGCCTGCAGCTGGTGAGTAAACCTTCACCGGTGCACTCTGCTCTTCAGCCTCCATGCGGTCGATGCCGGTTGAGGTACGGATCTGGGTGAGGAAGTATCTTCCGTGGTCACCCGCCTTCACCTTCACAGCCTCGCCTTCATGAAGTTCTGTAAAGCTTGCCGATGCAGCATCGTAGAGATAAACCGGAGCATCGAGCTTGTTCACACCCTTCAGGGTAAGTGAAACCTCTTCAGCCTGCTGGCTCACGATGCCGAGCGGAATCCAGGACAACTCAGGAACCGCATTCACAGCCACCGCCTCGTTGCCGGCAATGGTATAAACCTGTGGAACATCCTTGAGGTTCTGATCATACAAGAGATCCACATCCTCCTGGTCATCATAGTCGGCAGAAGCCTCCGGACGCAAAGCGATGCGTGCCTTTGAAATCTGGCCGTTGGAATTCTCTGTCGTCGCTTCAATGCTCTTGACATAGTCTGATGCCATCAACAGGCCAGGAGTGATAGTGCGGTCTACACACATCGTAGAAGTGAATCTTACATTTTCTACCGTTTTTCCATCTTTCTTCTTGACAAAGAACGACTGGGTAGGCTGGATAGCGTAGTTCTGCTTATCCAATTCAGCATTGGAAATCGCCTTCACCTCGCCATTCTCTACCATCCATATTGCCTTTTGCAAACCAGTATTAGCCTCGAAGAACTTAGCCATCGAGATAGAGCAGGTATATGGATTGGCCACGAGATAGAATCCGCTGTTGTTATCAGTTCCTAAACTCTGAGTCTTCTCTGCGAGATGCTTCTCATCGTTATTGAAAGCAACGAGAAGCTTGCCATGGCCATTGTTCTTACCAACAGTTACTGATTTACCACCAGAAGTTGTTGATCCATCATAATCGAAGTACTGATAGCTGGTATCTTCCTTTGGCAAACGGAGGAGCGCCTTTGGCAATGTAGTGCCATCTGTAGGTCTCTTTGGCAAGAGTTTATTACCCGCCTTGATAGAGAAGCCACCGAAGGTTCCATCTGCGGCATAACTCTCATCCACCTTATTATATACGTGGCTCCAGTAGCCGAGATTTACATCAATATTGCTAGCCTCACCGTTTAGCTTATGCCATGCACTATGTTCACCATCAGAAGTGATTTCCTTCACATCACTCTTCATCCAAGCTCTCTGATAAACCGGATACTTGCTCCGGCTATATACATTCGTATCAAACGTGATATCCGTAAACGCCTTGGTTTCCTGTCGTCCATCCTTTGCTGGCACATACATATCACCGGCGTAGATATACTGCAGAGGCGAAGCCATGGTGTACCACTTGTTAGGCTCCAGCTCTTTCTCTACCCAAGCCTTGTCATATACCAGATAGCACTGGTCGCGAAGCTCGCCCTGAGGTTTGAAGTAAATCTGATGACAGGTATTGCCATAGAACTTCTCGCACTTCAGATTACCTGCTTCCAATCCCTTATTGGCATCTTCCTCATTCCAGAACGCCATGATGTCATACTGGATATACTTCGTAGCCTCATTACCCTTACCGTTAGTCAGCTTGGTAGCAATCTTATTGGTTTTACGATAAACGATGTTACCGAGGTCAGGGAATGGCAAACCCTTCAGATTGCCGATGGTTACCTTGGTAAACTTCATTGGCACATAGCTGTTCAGCGTTGGGATCTCTATCTTCGATGCAGATGCTGCCGCAGAAATTGTACTACCATAAGTCTGATAATCGGTATACTTATCATCATACAATTCAGTAGATGATGAGCGATGCCAGTTATCATCATTATTCCAGTTGGCATTCATACCGCCATCGGCAGTAGGAGTCCAGGTAATGAACTCCGGTACTATCTTCACCTTGAGATAAGACTCGCCAGGGCAGCTGGTAGTAGCCGCAGAAGCAGCTCTCTTCTCGTAAACGAATCGGAGAACATAGTAATATCCCTCGTGGAAAGCAGCAACTGCATCATCTGAGAACTTGAGGTTGAGAGTAGCCTGAGTCGTTTTATCAACAGCACGCAACTCTGCTTTCTCCAATGTGGCAACCTGTGTATTCAGCTTCTTTTCCCATAAAGGATCATTAGTAGATGCAACATACACCTTTGCCGAAGCGTCAGCAGAAGTGCCATTGTCATCAATGAAAGTAAGAGGTTCAGTTATAGCTGTTCCATCTCTCATCGTAGCACTATGAAGAGGTACCTTTAAATATCCCTTAGAAGCCTTCAACTTCTCCAGCTGTGGCAAACCGATACGAAGCAAAGCCTCATAACTGCCATCATTGAATGGATAATCCACATCGTTGAAACCGAAGTTAAGCTGTGGTCCATCCAGCATCACACGCAATGGGACAGGTATTGCACCAGGACACAACAGATAGGTCTTGCCGTTTGGTGCAGCATATTCAATATAGCCATCTGAATTTTTAGGTCCTTCAGGCAACATATAGATTTCATGTTCCTTACCCAAAGTAATATTTTTCTTCTTGATAGCAATTTCATTGCTGGCAGGTGCTGATGGATCTATCTTATTTCCCTCATCCTTACCATCAAGATACCAGAAGAACTTAACACCATCCAATGTAATCTTACCACCCGTATTAGGGCCAGTTGTAACCAATTGTCCCTTGATTTTTATCTTATAATCATCAGCAGCATCGCAAGGAATCTTATAATCCGTTACGATATTGCCTTTTGTATCAGTAATGATTGGATGCTGGCTAACCATTTCAAACCAGTTACTGTACAACGAGCAGAGTTCAGCAGGTGCCCCCCAATTGGCATTTCCCTTGGCAGGATCCTCTGTAGATACAGATACATAATACTTCTTACCTATAGTCAAAGGATAGCCTTTATTGCTGATCACAATATAGGTTTCACCTTCACTATCTTGCTCAATCATTTTAGTACCATCGATTTCAAAGTTCTTACAGGTTTCCTCTGAATCGTATACATCAACAGTACCATATTCCGTACCTTCAACTTTCGTCGTTGTTCCATTCTTTTTATCTTTTAAGTTATATGAATAAAGTCCCTCACCAGTAACAGGTTTGCCATCTTCATCCACAAAACGGAAATAAATCTTGGTATCTGTATGTCCCAAAATTGCATTCAAAGTCTCGTAGATGGCACGAATCTTCAGCTTGATGGTTCCAGTTGTAGCACCGTCACATGCTGGCTTTTCCTGGAGTACCTGAACCTTGGCTGGCTCAATATAGATACGAATGTCATCAACAGCATAGTCGGCACCTAGTGTTCCTTTACAATAGTTATCAATAACAACTCTAAAATCCGAATAATTCTCTACACCAGATTCCTTCTGGATAACAATCTTACCATAAACCTGATACCATTCTGCCTTAGTTAAACCTTCAACATTATTATCAAAATCTCCAGACGAGAACGAATGAAGCAGTTTTTGACTCTGAATATTTCCTTCCGTATCATAATTTACTCCATAGAGTTTAAACATAACTTCTGGATGTGTCGTTTGATTTGTCATATCTGCAACATATGCTGAGAATATCAACTGCATGCCAGTACAAAGGTCAGCCTTAAAATCTGCAGCAGCAATCTGACGACTTTCGTCAGATGCATCCACATAAAGGAAATGTCCGTACTGAGAGCCATTCGTCATCTCATATGTGCGATCATATAAAGTACCATCAGACCACCAAAGATAACCATCTTTAGGATTATTAATACCTGTACCAGAAATATCGGAACGCCCAGCAGACTTATACAAGCCATAATCTCCATGAAGTGGAGAATGACCAATATTCAAATTATTACCATAATGGGTTGCATCATAGTCTATCAAATCACGATAAACGAAGCTATAAGCACGACGATCCCATCTCGATGGTAAACGGTCTTGGTTGTTATCTGGGGTTGTTGGCGCTGCTAACGTTTGTTCTGTATCGTCATCGTCAAATGAAATTGGCTTAGTCGCTTTTTTATAATGTTCATCAAGATAGGATATAGTTCTGTTATTATAGCCCTCATCTGCTATCTGCTTATCAGTCATTGGATGGAAATCCATAAAACGAACATCAAAGTTTGCTACTGGACACATTTTTTCTTGTTCATTCAAATAAGCTACAACAAAAACAGGGATACCCTTACCGATAACGGGTTTATTTGCATCATCAACAGACGTACCGTCTAAGTTAAGCCAATTCGCTTCATTCAGACTCTTAACAGTTAAGTGAAGAAAACGTTCATGTGACGCCCCATTTAATTCGCAATATTTTGTTTTCGTCATATCATATACACGCCATACCAGATTACCCCACTGAACATTCATGTATTTTGACTTATCAAAATCTGCTTCTGTTATGTTATTATTATATACATGTTTTTTCAAGCCCCCAGATGTCATCGGATAAAATGAGTATCGAGTTATATCATTCAATTGCAAACGCAAAGTTAGCTCCGAATTCTCATCCTTATAACCAAATGTTACCTTTTTATTATCTTCATAAGTATAGTCACCATCAGCATGATTACACAATGCAGCCATGATATCATCAGCTATCTTCTTTTTGGGAAGAATATGGAAGATGTAACGAATAGACAAAGTTGGTTCATGGAGCAGATAAGTCCTTGACTCATCCATTCCGTCAACATATCTACTTACATCACAGGCAATAGTCTCCCCTGTCCATGAATCGTTAACATGGGATGTTTTATAATAAACACCAATCCGGCTGCTAGTAGGATGTGCACCGATATTATTGGCGAATAATCCACAAGTTCCCTTCTTGAATAATTTTGTTTGTGTCTCATCACAAACCTTAAGATGTTCTGATCCTTGATCAGTATTATAATCATACCAACGGAAATAACCACGTGGCTCGAGATCGTTACTATTTCCTGTATAATTTTGAATAGGCAACATTAACATAACCTGCTGCTTATCTTCCTTTCCATCCACATAGTAATAATACTCCCATTCATGAGTCTTCTGATAGGTATGGCCATTCACCATATCCCAATCTCCCTTCTTATTGGCGATACCTTCATAATGAATAAATGGCCAATTTTCAGGAGAATTAAGCTTTACATCAAACTTTGCCTTCAAAGCAGGCTCTTTAGTTACGAAACCATACTTTGTAGTTGGCAATTCATCTGAGATGACACAAGATAAAATGACATCATTCAAATCCAAACCTTCTGGTAGAGTAAAACGAGCCTTTAAAAGATTAGAATTGCTAGAAATATCATTACTCAAAAAGCCTGTCCAATATATTTTTTCTTGTTGTAACAAAGAACTATTATTACAAGACGCACCTTCGATAGGTGAACCATCTTTTTTGCAAAGTGTCCAACGAACATAAAGGTTTGTAATATCAGCAAGTTTTTGCACACCCAATTTTTTCATTATAAAATCTGTACAATCAGAAGATGTTAAATCTATTGTTGTACTGGTATGATATAGAGACTTAACTGACATTACATTCTCTCCTGAAGGATCTTCAGATTTCACCAAATTAATTTTATCCAAATCCTCTTGACTCAAAATATCATATGTAATTTTGGCATCAATATGAGGCTCAACAATTATCAATTTATTAGAAATCTCTGGCATTTCAGAAGAAGCAGAAACTTGAATTGTATAGTCATTAATATTAGTCCCTGCAGGACAAGTAAAAGTATAATCTAAAGCTGAAGAAGAAACAGTTCCGTTGTCTCTCTTCTTATTATAATAATATATACTTTTATTATTAAAATATGTCCAAGAATCATTATAAGGATAGTTAGACAATTCTCTATCCTGAATAACAGGAGATATAGTAAAAGTTGAAGGATTTACTAATTGTCCTTTCTTATCAAAAATTGATATTCGAACATAAAGTGGCTTATCCTTCAAGCTCAAATTTTCCCCAATTGTAGTCCAAATGCCTGATTTAGAAAGATACTTAATAATGTTTGAAATTTTAACACTACCATTATCAAGTTTATCATTATCTATTACAAACAAATCATTATATTCGCAAGGCTTAGAACTTGTATCAAATAAAGGAATATTATCCTGAGAAAGAACAGTAAAAGTAATTTTCTTTTCAGCAACAGATGTATCCAATTGTTTTAATTTCTCATCTGATGATGTCATAACCACTAGATGATAATTTGCAGTATTACCATCTTTTGCAGATATCTCAACTTTATCCCAAGAATTAATATTATTATTAACCACAAGTACATTCCCATTAAGAGCACCTGCCCAACAATTATAATTTATTTCGACCTTCTCACCTGCAGAGTTCTCTATATACCACAAAGAATAATTGCCAGATGGGATTACACCATCAACGGCAACTTTTAAGCTCCCATTATCCAATAGAGCATACTTAGAAATCTCCGTTAATCCCCATATAGTATTTGGCAGCAATGCAAGCATTGCTACCAACATATATCTCATTACACTATTAAAAATCTTAGACTTAAACATAAGCTTCAATGTTTTTTAATATTAGTATATTATTCTATTTATATCTATAACTCTGTCTCGTATATTTACGAGCAGCATAGCTTCTTAAATCCTTGGTGAAAAGTATCTTATATATAAGTTCTTTTCCTGAGGCACCTGGCACAGGAACGGTTACCTTGTAGAGGACACTCTGCTTATCGGCAGCATCATCATTGAAGATACCTTCGAAATAGCCGGTGGTTGTATTCCATGATGGAAGAACTTTAAACACCTTATGGGCATTCGCAGTAGCAGCTGCGGCATCAGTCATACCATTTTCTTGGATCAGATCCCATTTTACATTGGCATTATCGATGCTTCCAGAAATAGCGGACTCATCAGCCTTTACTACCTTTGGTTGGATATGGAATTCCTCTTCCGGGTAATAACAGGTGTAGGAAAGAGTGGTTCCGTTATCTGTTATGGATGGATAGAGACCGATGGCAGAGAAGGACTGAACATCAAACTTCAACTTGTAATCATCTAATGAGATTGGGAGAATGTGATGGTCGTTGCGAGCTATCGTTGTCCAATCCTTGAACAAGGCGTAACGCTTGACTCCTGCTGATGTATTCAGATTAATGATGAAATACTTGGAAGTATTGCCCGCTGCGCTTTCATTCACATAAAACGAAATCTCATTCTCTGGCTTGTAAGTATCAATACTTGCCGGTATCGTCTTTGCAGAAGACAACGTATAAGTATAATTCTGCGTTGCAGCCTGCTCTACCAGATTCGGAGTACATGTAACCTCTACACCTGTTAGACCAGATGAACCAGTTGCACCAGAGGTTCCTGATACATCAGAATGCTTTGGCAGCAACATGATGTTACCATCTGTATTGGCAGTAGCAGAAGGATTTGAAGTTATATCGCTGATTGTAATATCTTTGATTTTCAAAGCAGTAGCACTTGGATTCTTAAACCGAAGTGTAACCTTTGCCAGCATTCTTACTACCCAAAGCTCAGTTTTGTCTGGCTTACCGGAAGCATCAATTTTTACTTCCTGCTTATTGCTCATTGGAATGCCTTTGGTAGTAGCATCGAATCCATTGCCATTCATCTTCCATTTCATGTTGTCGAAATTGACGGTAGCACCTTTGGATATGACAAGTTCTGCAGCTGTAAGATTGGCAAAGGAATAAACCTGATAGGTGGCTTCTCCCTTAGGAAGATCTGTTATCGTAACATCATCTTTAATACGATTATTTTCCGACACATTAGTATTCTCTACAAAAGAAACAACCTTGTTGTCTTTCACAAAGGCTACAACCCAACTCTTCATGTTTTCTGCATCTACGCCATCATTCCATGACAAACTAGCTCTGGTTCCGGAAGAAGGAGCTGTAGAAAGAGTCATGTGGACGGTAACCTTGTCGCCTGGGTTATCGCCTCCACTGCCTCCCAATATAGGGTCAGCACTATCTGTGGAGCAAGCCGAGATTAAGGCTAGCACCATCAGAATCAATGCCGTATGTATCGTTCTAATCGTTTTCATTTTCTCTGAAAGTTTAATTTCAAACTATACTTTCTGTTTATCTATTTGTTTTGTTTTTACATTGTAGTCTCGTCGTGAGTATAGGTTGCCCATTTTCTCACGTTGAGGGTTACCTTCAATCCATCCGGTCCCTTTCCTGTAATTCCATCGATACGAACTCGATAAATGTTATTGCGGACTATGCCATAATGCATTATATCATTAGTTGTACCACTACCTGTAGGGTCGCTATGGCGAATGACGTAAGTGTAGCATTTTGGAGTACCGACTGCACCCTCTTTAGGACTTCCGAATTTACCATTAGCCATTTCTTCAGCTGTAGCAACCTGCCATTGATCTGCATCATAATATGTGCCCTTAAACACTAATCCCGTTGATGTTTCTGAAGAATTATCAAAGGAAGTATTCTCCATAACATAGTCGAGAATATAGTATTTATAATTATACGGAGTTGTGGCTTTTGCATTATCATTATCTTTTCCATGACTTTTATCGGCTTTCTTCGTCTTATAAAAATCAGAAAAAGTCATAGATTCCCAATCCGCATTACTTTTCTTTTCATGACGATAAGCAACTCCTGTACGACTATTCGTCCAAGGACAAATCACATAGTTCGTTGAATTATGATTTGCATCTTCTGTTTCCTTTGAAATGTAGTTTACGGTATTTTGGTCGTTACCATCAGTAACTCTTTTTATGAGGTATTCACCTGAGGTTAAATCGTTATATGGCATAACAGACTCTAAAACAAAACCACCAATAACATTATTCGAGGCATCGGTTACATTATAATTATATGTATATGTTCTCGGCGTTGTTTTTTTATTTTCCTGGCAATAAGCATTTGGCATGATATCAATTCGAGCTGCCAGTCTTTCAATATCTACATTTACAATATAAGGATCTTCCTGAGAACCTATATGTCCATCAGGAGTTAGTTGGGCATCCTTTAAGGATGACATCAAGAAGTTGCTTGATTTTGTTATATCTGCATCATCTCGTGTACAAACATCCATAATAAGTTTATCGCGGATATCTTTCAATGTTTTACCTTGCCATTCAGAAGTCATATTACCAGCATTAGCAACTACTAGCAGATGATAATTCTTTTGAATAATTTCATTATTTATCTGTATCGGTGAAGATTGCCATATTTTAGAATCACCACCACTAGCTGTAGAGAAGTGCTGAAAGTAAATAACCTTTTCTATGATGGCACCATCATCACTCATATCATTCTTGGAAGACGAATAAAGCAATAAGTTTAAGTTGGTAACGGTTCGCTCATTAAGTTCACCTACATCATCTCCATCACCATCCTCTCCACCAGAAGGATTCTCTGTAAAATGATACTTATCATCTTCACCTGCCCTACTCGCTCGTGTATCTCCACTACCATCCACTGTTACCTTTACCTGCAAATATGTCTTCATATCCTTGTTGGGCATAGGTGAATCGCAAGTGTTGTCGCTCGCACAGGATGCGAACGACATCACCAGCAAAAGGGCTAGCAATGAGAGGGTTATTTTCTTCATCTTAAACATACACTTTTTTTTTGAATCGGCTTACGGGAAGCCGGGTAGGACATGTTAATGGAGTTCTTCGAACTGGATGCGCTTACTCCAACTCAGTACATTCACGCTGATGGTGATGTAGCAATACTTGAGCTTGCCACCCTGAATAAAGAACTGAAGTTTGTAATCGTAGGCACGGTCTAGGAATTCCTGTGCACTGTAACTGTACTCCTCACTGGTGCGAAGACGACTCAAGAGGTCTGGCAAGTCTACATTGACTACTGTATTTCCGGTCTCCTTACTCTTAATGAGGAGTCGGCCATCCAGGTTGTAATCTTCGTGCTTCAGAATGTGGGAAGTCATAAAGTCTGCATGGGCTATCTTGCCCTGCTCGTCCTCATCTACCGTATTCCATGTAGCATGAGGGGTATAAATGAGTTTACGGCTCTCATCGAGAGAGTTATCCCAAAGGATGCGGGCATTATGGTCTTCGATGGTCATCGTGTAGTCGTTGACATCCATATCCTGTGGAGAGTCAAGGTCACGAAGCGCCACATTGATCTTCTTGGTATCACGCACCAGAGGGATGGTTGCATAAGAAGGTTTTGAGGATGATACCTCTACAGCCTCCAGCAGTTTACCATGCCAGAGGGTATCGAGAGGAAGGCTGTTGTTGACAACCTCATCATACTCTCCCCTATTTTCATGGTCGAGATTCACTTCCAGTGTCTGCATCTTATCTCCTGTAGCCGATGGAGCGGTACGAACGAACTTGGCACGGTCTGAAGTTAACTGGTCGGCGTAAGCATTCTGTCCGGCAAGGACAAGGAACTGATATTTACCTGGCTGCAGGTTCTCGACGTGCATCACATAATTTGGGTCTTTGAGAGGTGATGATAGCGCAGAATTCGTCTCGGTCTGTTGGGTTATATAGTTTCCGTTCTCGTCGAATACATACAGCGTTACCTGTCCAACATGGTCGTTGAACATGTCGGCACGCTGGAGGTTATAATCATACTTAAACTTCACATATACACCATTAGGGCAGTCGCTGTAGTCCTGGTGCCACATATCGTGGCATGAGGTCGCGACGGTCAGGGTCATGGCAGCTGCCATGACACCCTTTAACCATTTATTTATCTTCTGCGCTATCATATCGCTAATCAATTATTGTTTTCTATATTTATCGTTTTATATTACTCACCGAGAGTTGCTCCCTGTGTACGCTTAGCCCAAGAAAGGACGTTGATCTTGACAGAGATGTAAGCAGCCAATTCATCATCAGGATCACCTGTAACCTCAGGAACAACAGGAGAACCAATCTTCTTGATACCCTCTACATTAACAGTATACCAGTTGTTGCGAAGTACACCATAACGACCGAGATAGTTTCCTGCCTGGTTAGCATTAGGATAGGCACCGTCGCTTACAGTAGGTTTTGGAGTCTCTGATTTCTTCCAAGGTGTCAAATCATCACCAAAATGCTTGATTCTTACAGGATAATATGAAATACCACTTGCGTAGGTAGCTACTTTGATGGATTTTACAATATTATCAATATCTGTGGTAAATGTAGGAAGAGTACTACTTGTAAATTTGCTTGAACTGGTAGGCTTGAATGTAATAGTCGGAGTATTGTTACCTGCAGCTGTAATGTCGGCAACCTCCAAATCATCTTCATTTAATGACCCACTAGAAATCAGTTTCGTTGTAAGCCAAGCCTGTACATCAGTATTACTCAAGAAAGCAGCCTTGACAGCTTTCTTCATACCATCTGAAGTGAGAAGGTGAGCCTCGTCATCATTAACGATATAGAAAGTTTTGCCATCATCTTGAAGCTGCGCAGCAACGATAACACGTGTTGTTACATTTTGATTCTGGTTAGGAACATCGAAAGTATTTTCCAAGCAATAATCATGCTCTTTAAGATTCTTCAAAGTTGCAGGTGCTTTTTTACCTATCGTGCTGAAATCTGTTGACAGAGTAGTTGGAGTCGTACTATAGTTAGGGTCTTTCGCCCAATAGGTACGATACAATGATACACCACTCTCCATAGGAGTATCACCAACAAAGCGATAAGGCTCAACTGGTTTATCCGGAGCTACAGCATTAGTTGCAAGAGAAAGCCAATCTGAAGAATTGGAAGTATTCCTCAAATAATAGGTCTTCTTATTGGTATTATCCAAAATCCAACCCTTAATAGTATATGGTACAGATGCATTATCGGTCAAATTACCTGTAGTACTAGTAGCTGTAACATCTACCTTGGCTAAAGCACGCTCTACATAAATAGTTGCAGAAGAATTAGCCTTAGCCAAAGCCTCTGTAGCATAGATATGATCCTTATCTATCGTAGATGCAACGGAGATTTTTGCACCAGTTGGCGCAGATTCGCCACCTTTAACACTTGACAAAGGAGCATTCATCATCAAGAAACCTGTTGTTTTAAAATCAGAAGCATTCTTGGTCAATTCCAAATTTTGCAAATCTGAAATTTTCTTAGTTGAAGGAAAAACTTCACCATTTACTTTCAAGGTAGCATTAATTTCATCAACAGCAAGTGTTCCATTGTTATTCAATACAACAATAGCATAGAAATTTTTAGTACCATCTGCTAATCCACTATTAATCTTTTGGGTAATTTTGGTTGTGGTTGTTATATTATCTTTATTAGTTCCAACCAAGTTCATACTCAAATTCTTCAACTCGTAAGCTCCAGCAAATTTTGCATTAGCCTCATCAGTACCCTCAAACAGAAGTAAGGTACCATCTTTAACAGCATACTCATCAGTAAGTCCATCATCAAACTTGTCGTTTTCTGCACGACTCACAGAACCACTACGTGTAGGCAAATTCAATGAAAGTGAGATATAACCACTTCCACTCTGATTAGAACCTGTGTTGTTACCACCACCATTCAGATCATCGCTACTTGAACAAGAACCGAGCATCAGCCCTGCCAATGCAACGGAAAATAATAAAGTTTTCTTCATCTTGTAAGTTATTATTGTTGTAATTAATATTTTATTTCTTTACTTATAACCGCTCTTAAAAATCTAATTATATTACATTTTTATATATTTTGTTTACAATTCATCTAATACGTTATATTTGAGTTTCTTTCTATATTTGTACTTAGAAAAAATATGCCTGTTTTAGGAGACTGTCCCAGGTCAGGGCAGTGCCCTGACTCTAAGGAACAGCTATATTATCCTAAACAGACAGTATGTATAACTTTATAGATTCTGTAAATTTTCTTTTGCAGAAGCAACACCAGCCTTGGCTGCCTGCTCCAGATAATAACGAGCTTGCTTCTCGTTGCCCTTCAGCATCTCATAGACACCTCGGGCATTCTGGGCATTCGGACTGGTTCCAGCCTTGTCGAGATATTGTTTCGCACCATCTGCATCACCAGCATTCAAGCGGGTTATGGCTGCATTCAGATTCGCTGTCTCATTCTCTGGGAACATGCGGACGGCTATCTCCATCACATCATTAAACTCCTTGCTGCCTGGCTCGTAAGTCTGGGCTACCATGAACATCTCCTCCTGGCTCAACTGCTGTGGCTTGGTCTTGATAATCTCCTTTGCCTCTTCTACATCGAAAGGTTTCACCTTATAAGTAATGTGGTAGTCGGAATGGCGGAGGGCAGGATACCAGGTGTCGAGCATAAAGCGATACTCTGAAGGATACTGCTTCTTAATCTTCAACTCGCGGGCATCCGGATTCAGACTCTTGTCTGCAATAATCGCCAGAATGGCATCCTTATGCTCCAGGTTGCTACCTTTAATATAAGCTATCAGACCATCCCAATCCTCTGGAGTAGAAGAAACCGTGAAGAGATTGTTTGGCAACTTCACCATTCTGCGGACATATTCGGTCAGCGTCTTGGCACGGTTCTTTGCCAGATAATCATTATGGGTGTAAGGACTCTCAGGTGATGCATAACCATAAATGTTAATGCCGCTCACTTCGAGGTTCCTGTCTTCCTTCAATGCATTGATGGTACGGATAATGCTATCCAACTGTTCCGGATTACGGCGGTAATCTGGATGCAACTCTATGCGGTCTACCGGGAAATCGATATAAGCGCGCTTATCCAGATGACGGACCTTGATTGCCTCTACCTCCGGACGGACGAAAGAAGCTACCGGCTGGCGACGGCGAGAAACCGTGAAATCATTGCCATCCTGCAGATCACCACAACCACAGAGGTCTTCGTGAATATCCAAATCGTAGTTTCTTTCCTTAGAAGAGAGAGGAACGGAGGCAAGATACTTCACGGTCTGCTGCTTCTTGTTGTCTCGCTTCACCACCAAAGCCTGAGGTGAAAGCTGCAACTGTTTCTTTCCAACCCCTCGGTCAAACATGATCTGCTGTCTTCTGCCGTTGATAACAATTTCCGGCATCTTGAGCAGCTCTCCCTTATGCTTGATCATCGGAGTATAGACAAGCTGGTTATTGGTAGGGAGATCCAGGGAATCGAGATTCAGATCCATCGCAACCGTAACCAGGTTATTGTGATGAGACATCTGTACATTAGATACCTGAATCTTATCGGCAGCCAGCTTGAGACTCTTGCAATCCTGGGCTGCAAGAGGCATAGCCATCAAAAGAGAGCTGAATAATAATATGTAGTTCTTAAAATCTTTCATACTCATAGATTATGTTTAATGAGTTACAACATATAAATAAGAGAAATGGCTGCCTTGGTAGGCCCCACGTAGTTGTCATGAGATGACTTCTCCTTCTCGCCACAGGCACCGCACTTGAACTTGTCGTACTGGATATAATCATATCCGAAACCTACAGAGGTTTCCAGGTTCCAGTGCTTGGAAAGAGGCCATTGGTAACCAGCGGTCACACCACCACCTACATACCATCCTTCATAGCGATGGTCGCGTAGTGATTTGAAGATGCCAAGGGGTAACTTCACTCCTCCTGCATTAAACTGTCCGCCCATGGCATGAACACCCAAGAACCAGCCATTGAAGCTCTGACAGAACCAGTAACGGTATTCTGGTTGCAAAAGCCAATGACGAAGGCTTGACTGGTCGCCACCGGACTGTTTCCAAGGATTGAAGCCAAAGAATACCTGAGCGGTATGCTTCTTGCCTAAGGCAGTCTCGACACCGAGATTAGGAGTTGTTGTAGCCCAATATAAGAGGTTGGACTTGACTCCCGTGTTTTGCGCATAATTAGCTAGCGATACAAATATGAGTAACACTAAAGCTAAAATTAATCGTTTCACCATCAATTTTTCTTTTTTTGTTTCGTTTATATAAATAGGTAATTATAATAATTAACCGTAATACATGATAATTGGCATTAACTGGGGGCAAAAGTAGGAAAAAGTTGTAAATAGGAGGTGTATAAAATGTATTTTTTGGTGGAAAGAAACGTTTTAGTACGTTATTTTACTGATTTTATAAGTATAAAAACCATAATTTAGCAACATTTTATACATATCATGATTTAGGCAAATGCTGCAGCAAAAATTGAAGAAAACAGAAGATGTAGACAATAAATATACAGATTGTGAAATCAGCATGAAAACAGAAAAGCCTCAGAAATCTTTCGAAATCTGAGGCTCTTGATAAAAGGAGGCGGCTACCTACTCTCCCGCATTGCATTGCAGTACCATCGGCGCAAGTGAGC
>JAIJLI010000390.1 GCA_022722495.1 Dialister sp.
AAAATCAGCGCATTTACAGTCTTGCAATATATTAATTATGTAAACAACAGACCGATTGGCAGGGTTAAGTATGCGCTAAATTAATTCCGCCAACGGGTTGCTATTATTATTGAAACATGAGCATTATTTTTTTGTATATAACAAATTTTATATATAACTATTTGTATATATAAAAAAAATTATATATCTTTGCACCAACACTTAAAAGGAAACAATATGATTAGAAATTTAATAGGGCCACCTGTAACAGGAATGGATTTCATCGGAAGAGAAAAAGAATTAGCCGATGCTTGGAAGGCAATAGAAGATACTAATTCGCTTTTGCTGGCTTCACCACGAAGAGTCGGCAAATCCTCTTTTGCCATGAAATTGGCAAACAAAGCAGAGGAGAAAGGATGGAATGCTCTTTACCTCGACTTACAGGGATTGAAAGATGAAGGCGAATTTATTTCGTTAATCATTAGGAAGCTCAATAAAATAAAGGAAAAAAACTCTTTATTAGAACTGGCAAAGAACCGTATACAAGACTTTCTGAATTCAATCAAAAAGGTTAATGCCTTTAAGATTACACTAGAACTCCAACAGAACCCAGAGGATTTCTATGAAAAATTGAGCAAAGCCTTCGAACTGCCTCAAAGAACACTGATTATTATAGATGAACTTGTCTTGTTCTTGGAGGAACTGTCTAGAAATGGAGATATTGCCAGGGCTGAGACCTTTCTTAATTGGCTGCGAAACATAAGACAAAAGCAATCAGAAAACGTATCATGGGTGTTTTGCTCTTCGATTAGTATTCATGGTTTTGTCTCTCAAAACAAACTCACATATACTATAAATGACATCGCTCCATTTAACCTTGGAGAAATGACGAAGGAAGAGGCGACTCTGCTGTTTGAGAAGTTGGACGAAAGCTATGGAACAGAATTGTCCAAAGAGGACATTGATTACATCTTAGGAAGAATCGGATGGAAACTTCCTTACTTCATCCAGCTATTCTTTAACAAATTGACAGGTGATAAAGAAAAGTATCAGCAAATGAACCTGGAGGACTGTGTAAACAAAATTTTTCTAGAAATCATACAGGAACATGAGCTTGACACATGGAGCGAACGACTCACCGCTTACGGCGAAGATGAGACAGCATCACGCAAGTTGCTAAACTATCTGTGCTTACCAGATCACAAAAATGAGAGGAGTTTACTTGAGGAGATAATCAAGGATTTTGTTCCTGAGAATGCAGATATTAATGAGAAATATTCCAATATAAAAAGAATGCTGGAAACCGATGGCTACATCGTACAAGATGACACAGGCATCCATTTCCGTTCACCAATCATACAAGAATATTGGTTTAATCGTTACATACAATGAAAATAGTAGAGAACATAGGGAAAAAGGTATTTTCCATCATTTCAGAAGGAATCATACGCGAGACACATAATAGCATACCACAATGCTACTATGTGTCTGGCGAGCTTGGATATGGCAAAACCACCCTTCTGCATAGAATCAAGGAAAAATTTGAAAGTCAAAATTTCCAGCCAATTTACATAGACTGTCTGCTCCATCCCATACCAAATGAGGAAAAGATGGAAGAGTACCTACATTCGGTCACTGACCATAAGAGAGCAATCCTCTTGATAGACGAAGCTCACATTCTACTTAACACTTGGTCTAACCAGGAGCTTTCCAAGCTTAGGGCACTCATCTACTCACCTGGAGCACCTATCATTATTTTTGTAGGAAATAGGGTCACGAAAATATTCACAGAGTATTCTGCACCCCTTTACAACTCAATCTTACTATTAACCCTCGATAAATTAGCTGATACAGATATAATAGGTATCGTAGATAACATCTGTGGGAGCAAATGTATCAAGCATGAGGATATAATCAATATTGTCAACTCATTAGAGCCAAGTCCTCTCATTGCCACCCTATGTGCCAAAGCGGTAAAAGAAGGATACAAAGAAGAAAAAGACATCAAGCACCAAGTCCTCTCATTCTTCGATGACTTATACCGGAAAGAACTATCATTGCTCTCCCCGGTCCAGCTGCTCATTGTCACCACTTTACTAAAGGCACAGACGCCATGCCTATTGTCGAAAATTGCCAAAGATACGCAGTTGAAAAACAGCGACATCACTGCTCAAATAAAAAGACTCAAGGAAAGAAATCTGGTAGAAGTAATAAAGGGGCAACCTAAAAAAAGCCTATATGAGATAAAATCCAAGTTGTTTACGAAATGGTATAAGAATAGTTAAATAGTACCGCCTCTCGAAACAAAGGAGGTGGCTCACTAACTATACGAAACCAGCAAACAAAGATCTGTCTATCAATAATTTAGCATATATATATGGTTCATAGGAACCATTCATAGGACAAAAAAAGATAGCATCAACATACGAGAAATTAAAAGAAGATGAAAGGATTCTACAATCTAGGTATTCTGAGATAGCCACCTTGATAGAACTTCTAACCAAAGAACTACAAATATATAAAAATATCCAAAACGAAATACAAAATCTGCCCTTCTTCTTAACTCCTCTCAACAAATGATTAAGAGGGTGTGTCATAAGTCTGTGACGCACCCTTTTTTTTGTGTGTTTCTGTATATTCTAGTTGAATCGTAGTCTTTCTTCACAAAGGGAATCTTATTA
>JAIJLI010000391.1 GCA_022722495.1 Dialister sp.
TCATTGAAAATATCACAGCGCTTCGCGAGCATCCCGAAGATCTTCAGACGATGGAGAAGTCCATCGGCACTTTGAAAAAAGTGCATGCCGGAGAGGATATCGCAAGACTTGCACTGTCGCTCATTAAATAAAGGAAGACGATTATGGACCTCACGAAGTATCATTCATTTCATTTCATAGGGATCGGCGGTATGGGCATGCGTGCGCTGGCCGTCATTCTGCTGGATAAGGGGGATCGCATTTCCGGCTCCGATGTGGCAGACTCTCCCTTTCTGCGCGATTTCCGAAAAAAAGGCGCAGAGATCTATATCGGGCATGAAGCGTCTCATGTGAAGGGCGCTGACTGCGTGGTCATTTCTTCGGCGATCTCCGAAAAAAATCCGGAGCTTTTGGAAGCGAGACGTCTTGGCATTCCCGTGTTCCATCGCTCTGACGTGCTGGCGGCCATGTTCCACTGGGGCAAAGGCATAGCAGTCGCAGGCGCACATGGGAAATCCACGACCTCTGCCATGGTGGGGCAGATTTTCTATGAAGCAGGCAAAGATCCGACGATCGTTCTCGGGGCGGCAGCCAGCTATATTGGAGGGAATTCCTGTCTCGGAAAGGGAGAGTATGTCATCGCGGAAGCGGATGAAAGCGACGGTTCTTTCCTAAAATTTTCCCCTTATATGACGGTGGTGACGAATATCGAGGATGACCATCTGGATCATTATGGCAGCGTCGAAAATATCCGCCGTGCCTTTTCTGCATTCATCAGCCATATCTGCTATGAGGATGGCGTTGCCATCGTATGCACAGACAGCGAAGGCGTCTGTGCGATCCTGCCAGAGATCCATAAGACCTGCATCACCTATGGGCTCAATGAAAAAGCTGACTATCGGGCCGTGAACAAGCGATACGAAAACAGGCATCTTCTTTTCGATGTGGTGCACGAGGGAAAGACGCTCGGTACCATCGAGCTGCAGATCCCGGGCTCGCATAATATCCGTGATGCGCTAGGCGCCGTGATCGCAGCGCTCTACTGCGGCATCCCGATGGAAACGATCGCGACAGCGTTGTCTCATTTCGTGGGGGTGAAGCGGCGCTTCGAGACGAAGTCCAGAGAGCATGATCTCTGGGTAGTCGATGACTATGCACACCATCCGACAGAGATCAAAGCAACCCTGAAAGCAGCGAGAGAGACAGGCGATCACCGCATCATCTGTGCCTTCCAGCCGCACCGCTATTCCCGCACGCAGCTTCTGCAGCAGGAGTTTGCTGAAGCATTCGATGATGCAGATGTACTCTTCTTCACCGATATCTATGCGGCGAGTGAGGCACCGATCGAAGGGGTTGACGGACATCTGATCCCCTCACTGGTCCATCAGCGTCTGCCGGGAAAGGAGATCTACTATGTGGAAACGGTGGAAGGCGTGTCTCAGGCGCTTTACGACTTTGTAAAGCCGGGAGATATGATCATCACCATGGGCGCCGGCAGTATTTACCGCGCAGGGGAAGAGCTCATTCAGTTGGTGAAGGATAAAGGGTTGAAAAAGTGATTACTAAAGAGAGCAGAATCGTGGTCCTCATGGGAGGACCCTCGAGAGAGGCGGAAGTCTCCAGAAATACAGGGAAGGCCATTTTAGAAGCTCTGACCTCCATTGGTTATCAGGCCATTTCTATGGAGTATGACCCGCACCATGTGGTGGAGCAGCTGAAAGAAGCGAAGGCAGATGCCGTATTCATCGCGCTGCATGGCAAGTACGGGGAGGATGGCACCATCCAGAGCGTACTCGAGCTCGCCCGCATCCCGTACACGGGCTCCGGTGTGACCTCGAGTGCCATCACCATGGATAAGATCATGAGCAGCCATTTCTTCAAGCAGGCGGGTCTCCCCATGGCCTTCTCCAAGGCGTACTATCTGAAGGAGGGGAAGGAGAATATAGAAAAAGACATTCGTAAGAGCTTCACCCTTCCTGTCGTCCTCAAGCCCGCCTGTGAAGGCTCGACCATCGGCATCGAGATCGTAAAGGAAGAAAAAGATCTGAAAGAGGCGATCGACCGTGTCTTTTCGATAGAACCAAGGATCCTGGCAGAGGCTTTCCTTTCCGGAGACGAATTTACCGTTTCCGTGCTGGACGGCAAAGCACTGCCGGTCATTCAGATCTGTCCGCATTCGGGGTCTTATGATTACCACTCCAAGTACACCAAGGGCGCGACAGACTACCTCGTCCCGGCTCCGATCCCGGAGGCGCTTGCGGAAGAGATGAGCCGTCTCGCAGAGACCGGCTATCGCATGGCAGAATGCGATGGTGCGTGCCGCTTCGACTTCAAGACGGATCGCGACGGCCGACCGCATCTTCTGGAAGCCAATTCCATCCCGGGCATGACAGCGACGAGCCTCGTCCCGAAGGCCGCCGCAGCGGCGGGGATCTCATTCCCCGCACTCTGCGAAAAAATTCTCCTCGAAGCGGGTCTGGATAAGGTGTGATCTGAGTGACCGGGGACGGCACGTCCCACGGATGCCCCCTTAAAACGCAAACCTTACACCTAAGGAAACACTGATTAAATCGTTGTCAGATTTCATTCTTGGATTTTTATACAGAGCAAGGAATCATCTGACGCAAATAGCGAGCTATTTAAGGAGGATGAT
>JAIJLI010000392.1 GCA_022722495.1 Dialister sp.
CTATAATTTGGATACCTGGATGACACCGCCGGACCGATTGGTACCGACATTTGCCTCGTTGTCGAAAGGGGCGGATATTTCCATTATCGAAGGAGTCATGGGGCTCTATGATGGTGGTGCGAATGGCATCAGCTCGACTGCGGATATCGCAAAGAAACTCAAGGCACCTGTGGTGCTTGTACTCGACTGCAAATCGGTTGGTTACAGCATCGCTGCGACGGCGCTTGGCTTTAGGGAATATGATCCGGATGTCCATATCGCAGGGGTCATCCTGAATCGTCTGGGCACAGACAGACATGAAGCAATGGTTCGCGAGGTCATGGAGAAGATCCACATGCCTGTACTGGGGGCTTTCCACCGGGACGATTCATTGCAGACACCGGAGCGTCATTTGGGCCTTACTCCCGTGACGGAAATCGAAACGCAGGCGCTCATTGAGCACATGGGAGAAGCTGCCGGAAAATGGGTAGATACAGAGGCAGTCTTGGACGTGGCAAGGCAGGCTCCTCTGCTGGAAGTCGATGAAAGAGAAACAAAACGCAAGGCTAAAAATGTACGCATCGGCGTGGCACGGGACGAAGCTTTTTCTTTTTATTACCCGGCCAGTCTCGAAGCGCTCGAGCGGCAAGGCGCAGAGCTTGTTGATTTCAGTCCGCTCCGGGATTCCGGCATTCCTGACGTAGATGGTCTGATCTTTGGCGGCGGTTTTCCCGAGATGTTTCTTCATGAGCTGGTCGGAAATACGGCCATGAAAGCATCTATTCGGGAAGCGGCTGCATGCGGCATGCCAATCTATGCAGAATGCGGCGGGCTGATGTATCTTTGCGAGAAGATCCAGGGCTTTGACGGAGACTCCTATGAGATGGTCGGCCTTGTCCCCGGAGTTTGCGAGATGCAGAAGAAACTTCAGCGTGTGGGCTATGTGACTGGCAAGGCTCTTAGAAAGAGCGTTATCGCAGATCAAGGGGATCTCCTGAAGGGGCATGAGTTTCATTTCTCCACCCTTTCCTGCGGAGAGGATTTCCCCTGGGCATATACTCTTCAGGGGACACGGCAGAAGGCAGGGCACATCGAGGGCTATGCAAAGGACAATGTACTGGCAAGCTATCTGCACCTTTCTTTTGATGGAAATCCAACAGCTGCAGAAAAATGGATCGCATCGTGCGAGACCTTTAAGAAGAGCCGCAAATAGGATGGTTTCATCGAGAAGTACGCACTTTACGATGAGGCAGGGTACTTTTCGGTGGAACCGCAGAAGCTGATGCATCATGTATGCTTTTTATGAGGGCAAATCTATGACTGTACAAAAAGGACTGGTTTTGATCAATACAGGGACCGGTAAAGGAAAAACTACGGCGGCCCTGGGGACAGCGATCCGCGCCTGGGGAGATGGCCAGAAGGTGCTGATCCTTCAATTCATCAAGGGCGCATGGAAGTATGGCGAGCTGAAAGCCATTGAGACTTTGGGTGAGGGAAATGACCGCATCCAGATCCGGCCGATGGGGGATGGCTTCGTCTTCCATAATAAGGATAAAGAAAGTGAAGAAGAATTCCGGCGGAAAACGGCACTGGCCAAGGAAGCATGGGAGATGGTCGAAATAGAAGTCATGAGTGATGCATGGGATCTGATTGTCTTAGATGAGATCAATTATGCCATTCATTTTGGCATGATTTCTGCAGGTGAAGTAGCGGAGCTCATTCAGAAAAGACCGGAGCGCCTCAATATGATCCTGACAGGACGTTATGCCGAGCAGCAGCTCATCGATCTCGCTGATACCGTGACCGAAATGACACTTGTGAAGCATGCTTTCCAGAAAGGCATCCGTGCAAGAAAAGGAATAGAGTTTTGAAAAAAAGACAGTGGACCTTCATGTTGGTCTGCTGCCTTTTTTATACACATTATTCATTCGTTCGTATAATCCTCAGTATGTCAATCCATGACTTTTCGTCGAGCCTTATAGAATTTTTTGATTTGATAAAAATGAGATATCATGTATAATATACATAGAAGGATAAGCAAGAGCTTATTCACGAAAGGAGGATTTCATTATGGAATTAACAGTTAGAGGCAAGAATCTTGAAATGACCGATGCGCTGCATTCCTATGTAGAAAAGCATACAGGTAAGATCCAGAGGTACTTCGATAAACCGATAAAGATTAATGTATTACTCCGTATTTCCAATATGACCAAAACTTGTGAAACGACAGTTTTCGTAGACGGCGTCATTCTTCGTGGTGTCGAAAAATCTGATGATATGTACAAATCCATCGATCTCGTTTTCGACAAGGTGGAACGGCAGATTCATAAATATAAGACTCGTCTGGCAAAGAAGTTCAAAGAAAAGAATACACTGTCCCGTCAATTTGTTCTGGAAAAAGAACCGATCGCTGCACAGGCGGATGCTGATTTTGAGATCGTGAAGACGAAACACTTCAATATCAGCCCGATGTCGCCGGAAGAAGCCATTCTGCAGATGAATCTTCTGGGACACAACTTCTTCATGTTCTTCAATTCGGATACGGAAGCGATGGCTGTCGTATATCGCAGAGATGATGGCAAATATGGCCTGATCGATGCTGAAAAATAAGAAAATCTGATTTTTTATAAAAAAGGAGCGGAAATTTCCGCTC
>JAIJLI010000393.1 GCA_022722495.1 Dialister sp.
CCTTCTTTCTGAGATCAATTATGCGCTGGATCAACTCACGCAGGTGGAAGGAGACTGGAAGTCGCGGCTTTATCAACGGTACTATGGCAATCAAGTATCCAGCCGCTTGCCACTCACTGACAAAGAAAAGTCACTTCTCCAGTCCTATATAGAAAGCAGCAGAGCTATTCAAGTCCTATGTAATCCAGACTGCTATCCATATTCCTATGTAGAGAACGGTGAGATGAAAGGAATCCTTCCTGATTATTTTAGGAGATTGGCTGATTCTATTGATCTGCCTTTCACTTTTGTGATCTGCGACTCAAGAGAGGAGTGGCAATCTTTCCGAAATCAGGGAAACTGCGATCTTATACTTGATGGAGGCTTTGAGTCAGAGGACGAAATTGAGCAGAAAGACTGGGTCACCACGAAGCCGTATATGATGCTGCGTGTGGCACAGGTTGTCCGCCGTGATTTTGATGGTGATATACAGACGGTCGCTGTGGTGAAACATGGAATATCAGATGTCGAAGATTATTGCAGTAAAAATGTCAGAAAAGTCATATATACTACGAGAGAAAGCGCGATGCAGGCTGTTGCAGACGGGAGGGTGGATGCTGCCTATGTCTTTTATTACGTGGCGCAAGAATATGTCAATCGTGATCAGTCAGGCCTTCTGACCTATAGTCTGATGGAAGAGCCGTCTTTCCCTTGCCGGATTGTCGTGACGCATCGGGCCAATCACATGCTGGCTGGCATCTTGATGAAAGCCATATATGACATGCCGACGAATTTGGTCGAAGAGATTGCTTCTACGTATACCTCGTACAAAATGTCGGACATGACATTCCTGATGATGGCCAGGCTTCACCCGACTATATCGATACTGCTTGTCCTGTTGATGCTGATTTTTATCATACTTCTTGCAATGGCTGTCATCCGTCTTCGTCGGATGAAGCTGTCTGAAGAGGAGAGAGCGGAGGAAATGGCTTCCCTGGCGGAGCAGGCGGAGATGGCAAGCCGTGCAAAGAGTGCTTTCCTTTCCTCCATGTCACACGATATCCGCACTCCAATGAATGCGATCATCGGTTTCACCAAGATCGCACTCGAGAAGAATCCAGATCCGTCTGTCAGGAAGGATCTGGAGAAGATCGTAATCAGCTCGAAGCATCTGTTGACTCTTTTGAATGATGTCCTGGACATCAGCCGCATCGAGAGTGGGAAAGTGCAATTCCAGCCCAAACCGGTAGATTTGTCCGCCATCCATGGTGGTATCCTGGAAATCACGCGCGGACTCATCGCAAACCGTCATCTCGCGCTTTCTGAAAGTGCATCGCTCTTCCCGGATACCTATGTAATGGCTGATGAAGTCCGTCTGCGCGAGGTGCTGGTGAATCTCATCAGCAATGCCATCAAGTATACGAAGGATGGCGGAAGGATCAGTCTCATGTGCGATATGAAAAAACTCGATGATAGGCATGTCGAAGTGACGTATAAAATCTCTGACTCAGGAATCGGTATGAGCCGGGAGTTTGTTTCGCATATTTTTGAAGAATTCACACAAGAGGATGCGGGGGCTGCCCGCACTGAGTACAAGGGGACCGGTCTCGGGATGGCAATCACCAAGAACTATGTAGAACTCATGGGAGGGACGATCGAAGTCAGGAGCCAAAAGGATGTGGGTTCGACTTTCACGGTCAAGCTTCCGATGGAGATCAGCGATGCGCCTCTTCTTTGTGCAGATAAAGAGACATCCAAGCCTGTCGATCTCACAGGGATCCACATCCTCCTGGCTGAAGATAACGACATCAATGCTGAAATCGTGACCGTACAGCTCGAGTCACTGGGAGTCGATGTCGTCCGTGCGGTGAACGGAAGAGAGGCTTTGCAGCTTTTCGAAACCCGTCCGAAAGGTACCTTTGATATCATACTAATGGATATCATGATGCCGGAGATGGATGGCTATGAAGCGACCCGCGCCATTCGCGCTCTTGCCAGAGAGGATGCCGGGACTATTCCGATCCTGGCGATGACAGCGAATGCGTTCGATGAAGATGTCGAGAAGTCCATAGCAGCCGGTATGAATGGTCATCTTTCCAAGCCGATAGAAATCGATGTCATGGCGGAGATGATCTCGAAGAATCTGGGGAGGACGGGTGACTAGGAATTAGCAGTTAGGGATTAGAAAAAACGCCGAGAAATCGTATGGCGATTTCTCGGCGTTTTTATGTGGGAGAGAGGAGAAGATAGAACTATACCTTTATCCTCTTTCCATCCGGAAGGCGGTAGGGGCGGGAATGACGACATCCCTACCTCCTTAGCGCCCACTATTTCCCATATGCCAGCTGGTACAGCTTTTCCAGTGCTTCCGGGGTCTTGACTCCTGGATTCATGAGGAAAAGGTTTGGTTCTAAGAAGTAGACGTGATTCTCCTGTACGGCTTTGAGGTGTGCCCATGCGGGATTGTTTCTCATCGAGCCATCGAGAGATTTGTTGATCTCATCCTGCTTGCCCATGGTAACGATGAAGATGACATCAGGATCGTCAGCGGAGAGCTGCTCTAAGGAGTAGGGAACAGTCTTGCTGTCGAGCTTCAGGTCCTTGTGGGAGGTGATGACGTTATTCATTTTCAGCATATCCACCATAGAGG
>JAIJLI010000394.1 GCA_022722495.1 Dialister sp.
TCAAGAGTAAAATCTGACAACGATTTAATCAGTGTTTCCCTAGCCAAAAAGGATCCCCTCGTCATGAGAGAATCCTTTTCACGCTTACCTATTTCTTCACATCCGGTTCTTTTTCAAAATTCGTATCGGAAAACCATTTGTCATAGATCTTATCATATTCTCCATTATTCATGAGCTTGCCTAGTGCTTCATTCACTTCTTTCTGGAGCGCAGGGTCTTTCTTATTGAGAAGCATGACGAAGCCACCGCTGCCGGAAATGATGCCGGCGGAGCGGAGCTTGTCCGCTGCTCCATGCGTCATGTAGAAGAGAGCGACAGGCTTATCGAGGATAAGCGCATCAGCCTCCTTGCTTTCCACGGCCTGAATGAGCTGGTCATGATAGTCATACTCCTTCACTGTCGCGCCGAGCTGCTTGGCCGTCATCACATAGACAGTGCCCTTCTCGACGGCGACGGTCTTTCCGGAGAGGTCCTGCGAGCCATGGATACGTTCATCATCCTTGCGAGACAGGATGGAAACGCTTTCCTTATTGTAGTAGATCGAGGAGAAATTCACCTTATCTGCGCGGTCCTGCGTCATATCACAGGCTGCAACGGCGATATCAGCCTTATTGTCTGCGACGGCCTGTACGATCTGGTCAAAAGGCATGCTCTTGTACTCGGTCTTCGCTCCCATTTCTTTGGCGACTGCATTCGTGATATCCACATCGAAGCCGATGATCTTATCTTCTTTATCCTTATATACAAAGGGCGGATATGTCGCGATGCAGGCGACCTTCAGTGTCCGTTCCGCGGCTCCTGATGCCGCTACTTTCTCCGGGCTGCTCTTTGCGGGCGCTCCCCCGCAGCCAGCCGTGACTCCCAATGCTGCCAAAGTGAGAAGGGCAGCTCCTGCTTTCATCCATTGACGATTCATTCAAACGCCTCCTTGAAAGACTGTAGGATACATCATGCCATTTCCTTTCATTATATAAGCTGGAAGAGAAATAGGCAAGGAAAAAAGGGTTCAGGGTTCGGGGTTAGCCCATGGGGCGTGCTGCCCCTTGATTATTTGCGAAAGAGGTTCAGCAGGTTCTACGGGTTCAAACGTGTTGGTGCAGCGCATAATAATCAGAAGCGCTGCGGAGTTTTGATAGCGTTTCGCGTGCATCGTCATTTCGAGCGTAGCCCTCGATCTTTATTGCAGAACGCTCAACGCCTGTTGTGAGGCAGCACCAGGACATCGTTTCCCCTCTGCGCATACACGCTGATTCCCGCAATGCAGTAAAGATCCCTCGGCTACGCTCGGGATGACGATACCAGAGAATCCCAGTCACCAGTCACTAGTGCCAAGACAACGACCAACCAACTTCCCCCAAAAAGAAAAAGCCCGCCGGATGAGTCATATCCAGCAGGCATAAAAGGAGGAGATTATTTCTTATTATTATATTTTACTAATATATTCTTATTACTTCGGGAAGAATGGCCATACGATCGGGATGACGATGACAGATACGATCAAGCAGACCACCACGAGGCCGGAGCCGGCTTTGACATAGTCCATGAAGGAATACTTGCCCGGGCCAAGGACCAGTGTATTTGGCGGAGTGCCGACCGGAGTAGCGAATGCGCAGGAGGACGCGATGAGGATCGCCATGAGGACCGCTCTCGGAGAAGCGCCGACCTGAGTAGCCAGAGCGATACCGACCGGACAAAGCAGTGCTTTGGAGGCGGTGTTACTCATGAACTGGGTCAGGATGACTGCGAGGATGAAAAGGACAGCGGTGATGAGATAAGGAGACGGGTTATACCGCCCATAGCTGCGACAGTGAAGGTCGCGATCATCTTGCCTGCGCCGGAGGTATTCATGGCTGTAGCCATCGGGATCATGCCGGCGAAGAGGAAAATGGTGACCCAGTCAATGGAGTCATAGGCCTGACGTTCGGTGAGGCAGCCTGTTACGACGCAGAGGAGTGCGCCGATGACAGCTGCGATCTCCAGCGGAACAAGGTCCGTCGCCATGGTGATGATGACGCCGAGCATGATGACACCGCAGATGATCTTCTTGGTCTTGGTTGTTTCGTTCGCTTCGATCTCCTGTTCGACTTCTGCCGTCTTTGCGAAGGAGTCATCCACCTTCACTTCCGGAAGGATGTGACGACCGACGAGCAGCATATAGATGATGCCGCAAATGGTGATCGGGATACCGATATATGCATATTCAAAGAAGGAGAACTGCAGCTCAGGCATACCGGCGGTTTTCAGAGCCACGTTTGCAATGATGTTTGGCGGCGTACCGATCAGTGTGCAGGTACCGCCGAGGCCGGCAGCAAATGCCAGAGGCATGAGAATACGGGATGGCGAAAGATTTGCTTCTTTGCAGACGCCGATGATGACCGGAATGAGGCAGGCCGTGGTGCCGGTATTCGAGAGGAAGGCAGACATGACAGCTGCGATGATCATGACGCCGATCATCAGCTTCGTCTCACTTGTACCGAAAACCTTGACGATACGGGCACCGATGTCCTGGGCCAGACCCGTGTAGAACATCGCCGCACCAACGACGAACATGCCGCCGAAGAGCACGACAGTAGAATCAGCGAGACCGAGGAATACCTCTTTGAGCGGTACCAGCCCGAGCAGCCAACAG
>JAIJLI010000395.1 GCA_022722495.1 Dialister sp.
AAGTCGGATGCGAACCGGGCGGGGTCATCCATGTACTTTTTGAAAATCCATTGCTTTCACGTCTCTTTCTTTGCATTTTGCAGAGCGCTGCGGGCAAGCGCATCGCTTTTAACGGAGGTGCCTTTATGCTTCATCTTTCTTCCTGGATGACCACTCTGCCCATGATGCTCATCGGCATGACCGGTATCCTGCTGGTCATCGGCTTTTTTCACAGGCGCAGACGACGCTGCTTTTGCCGGATTCATCCCCGGGCGTCCTGCCGGGTGGTGTGGAAGTACTCCTTGGGGGTCATGCCATGCTCCTTTTTAAAAGCGCGGAAAAAGTGGTTGTAACCGCCAAAGCCGCTGGTCTTGTACACTTCGGTGATGGGCAGCCCCTGCTCGATGAGGGTGCAGCAGCGGTCTAACCGCGCCTTTACGATATAGCGGTGCACCGTCTGCCCGGTCTGGCGTTTGAATTCCCGGGCAATATGTTCCCGGGAGACGAAAAACTCCTTTTCCAGCCGCTCCAGCGTCAGTTCCTCGGTAAGGTGCGCCTGAATAAACAAAAACACCTCGTCCAGCATCAGGTGGTGGCGGCTGACCGATGCGGTGTGGAACTCCGCATGGATGCAGGCACGCAGCGCCAGCACCACAAACATTTGCAAAATACCGTGCTCGAACACCGCTGCACCGAACTGGGTGCGCTCCTGCGGGAGCATCAGCAGCTTCCGGGCAAGGTTTTTCAGCAGCATATAGATCTGGCTGTCCGGGCACACAGCCACCTGCCGGAAGGGCACCACGTTGAAGCTTTTTTCAAGGTCGGTATCTGCGTCCGAAAGCTGCGCCAGCGTCTGGGGGGACAGCTGCACCCGAATAAGTTCCAGCGGGCCGTAAGCACCGGCGTATTCCAGTCTGCCGCCCTGACCGGGCTTGAAGATGATGAGATTCTGCTGCTGTGCGGGCAGCACCACCTCGCTGCACCGGAACACACCGCTGCCCCGCATGACCAGAAACAAATCATAATACGCGCCGGAATAAAATTCCCGGACGGCACTCTGCTCAAAAAGATAACGCTTGGCTGTATAATTCACCAAAAAGTCCTCCATGAAACTGTCATGTGTGACAGATTGTTGTACACAACAGAAAAGTACAACTGTTATAATTGCATAATACATCAATTTACAATAGTTTTCAATCATTTTTTGGATATGTATTGATGAAAAATTAACGTATAATGCAAACGTAGAAAAGAAACTTGTGCGAAAAGTCTCGTGGTTTCACTGTTTTTAAGGAGGATAAAACACAATGGACCAGAAAAAGACCATCCGCCCCTTCTCCATGAAGGACAAGATCGGTTATACGCTGGGCGATCTGGGCTGCTGCTTCACCGAGCAGTACCGCGCCATGTATCTGTCGATCTTCTACACCCTGATCCTGCAGGTCAACCCTTTCCACGTGGGTATCCTGCTGCTGATCACCAAGATCTGGGACGCCGTGAATGACCCCATCATCGGTGCCATCGTGGACTCCCGCAAGGCCACCAAGGGCGGCAAGTTCATCCCGTGGATCCGCGCCTTTTCCTTCCCCATGGCAGTGCTGTGCATACTTGGCTTTGTCAATGTAGGCAATATCAACTACGGCCTGCGTCTGGCCTACATGTTCGTCACCTACGTTCTGTACGAGGCGCTGTACACCTGCGTCAACGTGCCCTTCGGTACTCTGTCCAGCGTGATGACCGATGATGTCAGCCAGCGCACCGCACTGTCCCGCTACCGCAGCCTTGGCGGCACCATCTTCATGACCGTTATGGTCATGGTCGGCCCCCTGTTCCTGTATGTGGACAACCAGCCCGTGGCTGGCCGCTTCCTGATGCTGGCCTGCATCTGCGCCATGCTGGGTCTACTGTGCCTGCAGATCACCTGCGTATGGTGCAAGGAGCGCGTGGAAGTGCCCGAGCGTCCGCAGGGCGAAAAGCTGAACTACCTGCATGTGCTCAAGGAGATCTCTCACAATAAGGCTCTGCTGGGTGTTATGTTCTTCAGCCTGACCGGCATGATCGGTGCTTCCGTGGTCAACGGTCTGAACACCTACCTGTATAAGGACTTCTTCGGCAACGTTAAAATTCAGGCTGTCTCCGGTATGCTGAGCGTGCTGTACGCTGTGCTGTCCTTTGCCATCACCCAGCCTCTGGCCAACAAGTTCGGCAAGAAGGAGTGGTGCTGCATGGGCGCTGGCTTTGCCGCCATCGTGTTCGGCATCCTGTTCATCTTCCCCGTCCACAACCCTGTGACTTTCATCGTCATCAACGGTATCTGCTATCTGGGCGCTTCCGGCATGCAGGTGCTGGTCTGGGCTATGGTCAACGACGCCATCGACTACCACGAGCTGCAGACCGGCGAGCGCAACGAGGGCATTGTTTACTCCACCTACTCCTTCTTCCGCAAGCTTGCAAGCGCCATTTCCGGCAGCCTGTCCAGCTTTGTGCTGGGTGCCATCGGCTACAACGTTACCGCAGGCGCTGTGCAGACCGCAGGCGTTGTGAACGCCATCTGGAAGAGCTACACCGGCATCTACTTCCTGGGCTACGGCATTGCAGTTGCCATCCTGTTCTTCGTCTACCCCCTGACCAAG
>JAIJLI010000396.1 GCA_022722495.1 Dialister sp.
GGACGGCGGCCGCTTCGCCACCTCCGACCTGAATGACCTCTATCGCCGCGTCATCA
Source organism: Dialister sp. (assembly GCA_022722495.1). GTDB lineage: Bacteria > Bacillota > Negativicutes > Veillonellales > Dialisteraceae > Dialister. Next base: position 57 of record JAIJLI010000396.1, read on the forward strand.
ATAGAAATAACCGTCTGAAGAGACTTCTGGAACTCGGTGCTCCGGAAATCATCATCAGAAACGAAAAACGTATGCTTCAGGAAGCTGTCGATGCCCTGATCGATAACGGTCGTCGTGGACGTGCCGTCTCCGGCCCGGGCAACCGTCCGCTGAAATCCCTCTCCGACATGCTGAAGGGCAAGCAGGGACGTTTCCGTCAGAACCTCCTCGGTAAACGTGTCGACTACTCCGGCCGTTCCGTTATCGTCGTCGGACCGGAGCTCAAAATGTATCAGTGCGGCCTGCCGAAGGAAATGGCGATCGAACTCTTCAAACCGTTCATCATGCATGAACTCATCAAGAGAGGCGTCGCAAGCAACCTCAAGGCAGCACGCAAGAAGGTCGACAAGCTCGCTCCGGAAGTCTGGGAAGTCCTTGGCGATGTCATCAAAGAACACCCGGTCCTTCTGAACCGCGCACCGACACTGCACAGACTCGGTATCCAGGCTTTTGAACCGATCCTCTGGGAAGGCCGCGCGATCAAGCTGCATCCGCTCGTATGCCCAGGCTACAACGCCGACTTCGATGGTGACCAGATGGCCTGCCATCTGCCGTTGTCCGTCGAAGCACAGGCTGAAGCACGCACCCTGATGCTCTCCATCAATAACATCCTGTCCACAAAGGACGGCAAGCCAGTTGCTATTCCTTCGCAGGATATGATCCTCGGCTCTTACTACCTCACCATCGTACAGACTGCCAACGATACGAAGGTCGATTTCACCGACGAAGAAAAGAAAGAAAATCCGAAGGCGAAATTCGATGTCATGAAGCAGTGGAAGAAAGCCGAAGATGAGATGGACACCTCCGAGCTTCGCGCTTACACCGGCTATGACGAAGTCATGCTGGCTTACAACCTGCATCAGATCAAGATCCATGATTTCATCAAGGTCTTCATCCCGAAGGAAGATCGTCCGGACGGATTCAATGAATCTGATGATGATCTTGTCATCACCACCCCGGGCCGCCTGATCTTCAACTATGCGATCCCGAGAGAACTGCGTTTCTTCTACAAGCGTCATGAAAAGCGCCTTGATGAAAACGGGAATACCTATACCGTCGAAAACAATGGTCTCGGCGTCACCATCGGCAAGAAGCAGATGGGCAAGCTCGTCAATGACTGCTTCAAAAAACTCGGATTCAAGGCGACCGGCGACCTGCTCGACTCCGTGAAAGCCCTCGGCTTCCACTACGCTTTGATCTCTGGTATTTCCATCGGCATTTACGATGTCGCTGTACCACCGGAAAAGGATAAGATACTGGAAGACGGCGATGAAAAAGTCGAACAGATCAAACGCTTCTTCCGCCGCGGCCTCATGACCGATGACGAAAGATACAGAAGAGTCGTCGAAGTATGGAGCAAGAAGACCGACGAAGTCGGTGCTGCGATGAAGAGCTCCATGGTGAAGTTCAACCCGCTGACCATGATGGCCCAGTCCGGCGCCCGTGGTAACGATAACCAGATCCGTCAGCTGGCCGGCATGCGCGGCCTGATCGCCGATACCTCCGGTAAGACGGTCGAACTCCCTGTAAAGGCAAACTTCCGTGAAGGTCTGACCGTCCTCGATTACTTTACCTCTTCCCACGGCGCTCGTAAGGGCCTTGCCGATACCGCACTCCGTACCGCAGACTCCGGTTACCTTACCCGTCGTCTGGTCGACGTTTCTCAGGACGTCATCGTTCGCGAAGAAGACTGCGACGTACAGGTCCTGAATTTCGACAGAGAACAGAGCCTCATCGCCTCTCAGCCGGAAGTCAAGAAGACCATCATGGGTCTCAAGCAGACACTCCTCGGCGCAGTCCTGGATGAAGATGTCCTCGACCGCAGAAATGGAGATATTCTCCTCGTCAAGGGCAAGACCCTCGATGCGGACGATGTGACCCTGCTGAACCGTCACCTCGTAGAACATATTTCCGTCATCATCCCGACCGCTGACGGCATCGAAGCCGCAGAGCCGAAGACCTTTGACCTCGGCACACAGGATGCTGTCGCTGAATATAACCGCGCTATGCGCCATCATCTGACTGTCCACTTCGCAGGCAAGAAACTCGAAGAAGATGCCTATGACCGCCAAGGCAATGTCCTCTTCCCGGCAGGCACCGTCATCGACAGCGATGTCGCAGAGAAGATCCTTGTTTCTGATATCCCGGTGCTCAAAGTCCGTATGGATGAAGCGGAAGGCGTCGAAGTCTCCCTCATCGAAGAAAAAGGCCAGCCGATCGAGTCTCTGGCTGACCGTATCGCAGGCCGCTGCCCGCTGGAAGATGTCGTGAACCCGACCACCGGCGAAGTCATCGCGAAGAAGAATGAAGAAATTTCCGATGCCCAGGCAGAAGAAATCCAGAAATACTACGACAAGCTTAAGGTTCGTTCCATCCTCACCTGCCACTCCGCTCACGGCGTCTGCGCGAAGTGCTATGGCAGAAATCTGGCAACTGGCCGTCACGTAGAGATCGGCGAAGCAGTCGGCATCATCGCGGCACAGTCCATCGGCGA
>JAIJLI010000397.1 GCA_022722495.1 Dialister sp.
GGGCAGCTCCCCCGATGGGGAGCCAAGAACGTTCTTCCGCTTAACTTAATAGCATTACCCCTTCGGGAAAAGGCGAAGGCAATAGGGCATGCTAGCGCTCAGCAGACCGATCACGCTGTAATTTTTTTCGTATCGTCATCCTGAGCGCAGCCGAGGGATCTTTGTCACTTGCGGTGAAACAGATCGAGCTGCTCATCGAAAATGGGAGACCTGCTATCCGCAGGCCTTCGGGCATCGCCCCTCAAAAAAGGCGGCGAAGCCGCCACCTTCCCCATAGAACCCATTGCCCACCTCAAAAATATTTTCCATACAAAGGAGCATACGCTATGTCAGATACACGAAATCTCGTCCTCATTTCCGGCGGCACGTCCGGCATCGGGCTGGCGGCGGCGAAGGTACTTTCTCGTGACGGCTATGAACCGATCCTTCTCGGGCGAGACGAAGAGCGTGGCCGCGCCGCCCTAAGGGCAGTCTCCGGCTCTCATTTCATCCGCTGCGATGTGACGAAGACGGAGGAGTGCCATGCGGCCGCAGAGGCTGCTTCTCGTCTTGGGAAGATCCATGGTCTGGTGCTGTCCGCTGGTATCTATGGAGAGCAGCTTCTGGAAAATACGACGGACGCAGACATCGAGGAGTTCTTCTCCGTGAATGTATTCGGTGCGATGAAGCTCGCCCGTGCGGTGATCCCCCGGATGCGCGGCGCAAAGGGGAGCATCGTCTCCGTGGCCTCGGATGCCGCACTTGAGGGCAATGTGCAGTGCAGCCTTTACAGTGCGACCAAGGGGGCGCTCACTTCTTTCACACGCTCGCTGGCCTTAGAACTTGCTGTCGATGAGATCCGTGCGAATGTCGTCTGCCCGGGGGATGTCGATACGCCGCTACTTGAAAGGCAGCTGGCAGCCTACGGCGGCAGCCGAGAGGAAATGGCAGAGTGGTATCCCCTGGGTCGCATTGCGAAAGCATCTGAGGTGGGCGAAGTGATCGCATTTCTGATCTCCGAGAGATCTTCCTTCATGACAGGGGCGGTGATCCCTGTCGATGGCGGACTGACAGACTGGTGACTTGTGACTTGTGGCTAGTGACTAGTGACTGGGGACTAGGAGACATCAGACTATCATATCGTCATTTCGAGCGAAGCGAGAAATCTTTCTTGCAGACCGCTAAACGAAAAATGTGTGAAAGCAGAAATACGTAGCACCAAGGCGTTGTTTCCGTACCGGTGTCTATGTGATACTGACAGTAGTGCAAGAAAGACTCTCGGCTGCGCTTCCGATGATGACGGCGCGAAGCGCTATCAAAATTCTGCGGCGCTTCATTATTTTTGTGCCGCACCACCATTTCACATTTCTAATTTCTCATTCTAGCAAAGCTTTCATCCACAATCAAAGGACGCCCCGCCCAAGGGCTAACCCCGAACCTTCCTACTACCCACTCCCAGAGAAATACGTTATAATAAAGACAGCCTGATCCTTGTAAATTAAACCTGAAAATCCGGGAAGGCCGGAGAAGGAGGGACTTATGAGTGAAGAAATGGAAAAGACACCGGTTGTCCGTGCAGAAAATGCTCCTGTGGTGAAGGAATCGCAGCTGCCGGCAGAGAAGAAAGCCGCTGAAGTACCGGCTGTCGCCCGAGCAAAGGAAGAAGCCCATGTCGACTCTCCGGAAGCTGATGTAGAGATCCGTATCATTGATAACCGGGATGAAGAAGCCGAGAGCCTCATCCGCTGGGCGGCAGGACGCGCCGGTGTGATCGTGGCGGCTCCTGTCCTCGGGACGGTCGCTCTGGTCGCTAATGAAGTCTACATGATCGCGAAGGTCGCAAAGGTGTATGATGTCGAAGTGAACCAGACCGCGATCCTTTCCTTCATCGGTTCGCTTGGCGGGACGGTCATCGGTACGACGCTTGCGACACTGATCCCGATCTCCATCATGCAGATCCCGATCGGCGTCACCGTCACCTATGGCGTCGGCAAGGCCGCGCAGCGCTGGATCAAAGACGGCATGCCGGACGATACCCGCCCGTACCGCGCTGTTTTTGAAGAAGAAAAGGCGCTGGCAGCGTCTGAAGAAAAGGAACTCGAAGAAAATCCAAAGAAAGACGAACCGCTCGGAGATGAGAAGAAGGATTTCACCAAAGAATTGAAAAAGAATTGGGAGGACGTGTACCCGGAAAAGGCACATGCTAAGATGAATGAACTGGCCGATCAGCTTTCGGAATCCGTCACGGTGCTTGGCGATAAATTCCTCTCTGCCCTGAAAAAAGTCGGCGTGACCGATGAACAGATCGAGAAGGCGAAGTACACCGCACTCGGTGCTTCGGAGATCGCACAGGAAACGGCAGAAAAGGCCGCCAAGGATCTGCAGGCTATCGCGCGCATCAAGTCGAGAGAATTCAAGAAGGATGCACAGAAGAAGGCGGAGGTCGTGAAAGCGCAGGCCAAGGACCAGTTGGAAGTGCTTCAGCAGAAGCGGGAAGAGATGAAGCGCCAGTCCGAAGTCCAGTCCCAGCAGATGAAGCTCAAGTCGGAAAAACTGAAAGCGCAGGCACGCGTTCAGATGCAGGAAGCGAAGATCCAAGCGAACAAGCT
>JAIJLI010000398.1 GCA_022722495.1 Dialister sp.
GTGCTGTCGATGGAGAAGGGGACGGGGCAGAGCATGGAGAGCTGGGAAATCGCCGTCTCCATGAGAGCGACCTGGTCTACCCCGGGGACGCCCATATTCACGTCGAGGATGTCAGCGCCTGCATCGACTTCCGCGAGGGCTTCTTTCTTGACGGAGATGAAGCTGCCTGCCTTAAGATCTTCTCTCATCTTCTTGCGGCCGGTCGGATTGATGCGTTCGCCGATCTTGACGGGGGCATAGTCATCGCCGATGAAGACGGTCTGTGTCCGCGAGGTGAGTGCAGTGAAGGGCAGGATTTTTTCTTTCGGAGAGATCGTCACATCGCTGAGGGCGAGGACTTCTTCACGGATATGATCCGGCGTCGTGCCGCAGCAGCCGCCGAGGAAGGATACGCCGGCCTTGGCAAATTCTGGTGCCCAGCTGCCGAAGTCTTTCGGCGTGAGTGGGAAATGGGTCTCGCCATTTTCCAGCACCGGCATGCCGGCATTCGGCTGGATGATGATGGGCTTATTCGTGTAAGGGACCATCTGCTTGGCGGCTTCCAGCAGCTTTTCCGGGCCGACGGAGCAGTTCGCACCGATGACGTCTGCGCCCATGGCATCCAGAAGGATGACGGCGGCTTTCGGGTCGGTGCCGGTGATGGTGCGGCCGTCTTCTGCATAGGTCATCTGACAGATGACGGGAAGGTCGCAGGCCGTCTTGGCAGCGATGAGGGCGGCCTTCATCTCCTGAATGTCGATGATGGTCTCGATGATGAGCGAGTCTGCTCCCGCATTGGCAAGGGCTTTTGCCAGACGGTAGTAGTTTTCGCAGGTCTCATCGAAGGAAAGATCGCCCAAGGGGGAGAGGAATTTCCCTGTCGGGCCCATATCACCGGCGATCTTTACACGATTTCCGCAGGCTGTACGCACATTTCGCACAGCGGCTTCACAGATGGCTTCCACCTTATCCGCAAGATCATAGTCTGCGAGCTTGATGGGGGAGGTGCCGAAGGTATTCGTCGTGATATAGTTACTTCCGGCGTCTGCATATTCCTTATGGATGCGCTGTACAGTGTCCGGGTGGGTGATATTGTAGTAGTCTGGGCAGTCTCCTGTCGAGAGACCGTAGCGCTGCAGCATGGTGCCCATGCCGCCGTCAAAAAAAATCATAGTGGTTCTCCTTTTTATTATTGTATTATATATTTCATTATTATAGCGTAGGGGGGAAAGAAGTGGCTAGGGATTGGGATTCGCGGTTCAGGGGGCGCAAAAAATGATGAAGCGCCGCTTTCTGTTTTCACACATGCGTCGTTTATCGGACTGCAAGAAAGATTTCTCGCTTCGCTCGAAATGACGATACGAGAGAGTCTGATGCCTCCCAGTCACCAGTCACCTATATTATAGATTCCGAAATGGACAGCTCATGAGTCCGCACGCCCGGCATTTCGCCGGAGCGGGGCGGGCGCTGCATTCAGAGATGCCGATGATGGCAGAGACGGACTTCCTCGGGAAAAGCATGGCGTGGTCGGTCACATGGATACCGATCGTTTCTGCACCGATCGCGCGGCAGAAATCAGGCTGCTGCGTGATGGGCCAGTCTCCGTAGCCGGGGGAGAAGCGCCAGACGGTGTGCTGTCCGCTTCGCGCGGCCTCTCTTTGGATCAGGGTATCGACCTGATCAGCGAGGTGCTCGACGGCAGCGGTAGCGGCGGCATCGAGGAGAAGCCCCTGCAGGTATTCGCCGCTCTTAAAATGCTCGCTGGATGCCTTCTCGATTTCTTCGCCCACCGTGACAGCGAGCACGCCGACGGACCAGGCATGGGAAAGGTGCCTCAAGATCGAGCGGCCGGTGAGGGTCAGCGGATGCGCTCCGCCGATCGTCCCCTTTTCCGGGTCATAGGGGAGGATCTGCCAGATGCCTTTCGGCTCGGCGAGAGCAAGCGCTTCCCTGATGGCGCTGTCGATGGCGTCTTGGGGAAATTCCTTCACCTTCGGAGATAGTCCCGCATAGCGCATCATTTCTTTTTGATCGATCTGGAACAATGTTCCGTTAAATAGTGGCATAGGGTCTCCTTTTGAAATATGAAAAACGGAAAAAGCAATAAAAAAATCCTTCATCCCTCTAGGGACGAAAGATTCGTGGTACCACCCAATTTCACCCATGCATCACTGCACGGGTCTTCACAGGTACGCCGGCAAAGCCTTGATACCCTCGCGCTGTATCGGGCGTCCCCGGGATGCTTCATGATTCAGCCTTCCTGGCTCGGAGTCCATCTTCTGCAGATATCTCAATACTTCTTTTCACCAACCGAAGCTCTCTTTGAATGCCGTCTCTGCGTACTCTTCTCTTCATTGCCGCTGTGTAATTGTATGTAACTATAGCATATGAGCGGAGGAGTGTCAAATGGATGGGAAGGCATTTTTCTAGACGCTTTGTCCTTGGTTTTCCGTCTTTTACCATTCTCCTCTTGCTTTTTTTCATACGTGCATTAGAATTTAAAGAAAAGCTTTTTTATATAAGAGGTCTGACTATGAAAATATCCAATTCTTCTCTTTCCATCCGAAGCAAGATGATGCTCATCCTGGATACGGGGCAGCTAA
>JAIJLI010000399.1 GCA_022722495.1 Dialister sp.
CTTTTCCTGCACATCTTTCATCAGATCGCCCAGTTCATTCTTGGCTTGCTGCTGTTTCAGGCTGTCGAGTTCATGCTCCAGATCTTTCATCTGTGCCAGCGTCTTTTCGATCTTTTCTGCAAGCTGTTCCGGTTTACCCTTCAAGAGAGCCGCTGCCTCGCGGAGAAGTGCTCTGTCCTTCTTCATGTCTTCATAGGAGGCTTTCCCCGTGACAGCTTCGATACGTCGAATACCTGAGCCGATGCCGCCTTCGGAAAGCAGACGGAAGGAACCGATCTCTCCGACATTCTTTACATGACTGCCGCCGCAGAGTTCCTTGCTGTAGCCGGGAATGCTGACAACACGGACAACGTCACCATATTTTTCACCAAAGAGCGCCATAGCACCGGATTTCTTCGCTTCTTCGATCGGCATTTCACGGATATCAACAGGTGTCGCTTTGAGGATTTCCTCATTAACGATCTGTTCAACGGCAGCGAGCTGCTTCTCAGAAAGCGGTTCCGGCCATGTGAAGTCGAAGCGCAGACGGTCAGGAAGAACGAGAGAGCCGGCCTGATTCACCTGATCGCCAAGTACGCGGCGAAGTGCTGCCTGAAGCATGTGTGTGCCCGTATGGTTTCTCGCAATGTCCTCTCTTCTGACGCGGTCAACTGTGACAGTGACCGTTTCCCCTTCACGGATGATGCCTTCAGAAACGGTACCGATGACATAGACGATACCATCTGGCAGCTTCTTCGTGTCTTCGACCTGAATGGTACCCTCTTCGCCAACGATGGTGCCGGAATCACCGATCTGTCCGCCGCCTTCTGCATGGAACGGGTTGTTCTTGAGGACGACAGTGACTTCGGTGCCGTCTGCTGCAGAGACGATCTCTTTGCCATCCTGACCAAGAAGGAGCAGCTTCGTTTCGCCATCTTTGTCTTCCGTGGTGAGCTCTTTTGCATCGAGTTTTGTGGTATCCGGTGTAGCGACTTTCGCAGAGACTTTCGCACGCGCTGCTCTTGCTCTTTCCTTCTGCTCAGCCATGGCCGCTTCGAAGCCTTTCTCATCGATGGTGAGGCCCTGTTCTTTGGCGATCTCATCGGTCAGTTCCCAGGGGAAGCCATAGGTATCATAAAGTTTGAAAACCTGATCACCGGAAAGAATGGTCTGCTGCTTTTTCTTGGTATCTTCCAGCATTTCAGAAAGCAGGTCACAGCCTGCATTCAGCGTTGTATGGAAGCGTTCTTCTTCGACGCCGGCGACTTTCTTGATGAAAGCCTGCTTATCAACAAGTTCTGGATAGGCCGGCTTCATCATCTGGATGACGACATCGATCATCTGCCCCATGAAGGCATCCTGAATGCCAAGAAGCTTGCCAAAACGAACGGCACGGCGCAGTACGCGGCGGAGGACATATCCTCTGCCTTCATTCGACGGAAGGATGCCGTCAGCGATCATATTCGTGATAGCACGCGCATGGTCGGAAATGACCTTCAGTGCCACATCGCCCTCGGCACTCTGTCCATAGAATACGCCGGAAAGCTTCGAAGCTTCTTCAATGATCGGGAAAAACAGGTCGGTTTCAAAGTTATTCTTTTTCTTCTGAAGAACAGCAGCCAGACGTTCCAGACCTGCGCCGGTATCGATGTTCTTCTTGGCAAGCGGCAGGTAGGAACCATCTTTCTGGCGGTCGTACTGGGAGAATACAAGGTTCCAGATCTCAAGGAAACGATCTCCGTCTCCACCCATCTGGTTTTCCGGATCCGTGCCGAATTCTTCGCCCTGATCAAAGAAAATTTCAGAATCTGGGCCGCATGGACCTTCCCCGATTTCCCAGAAGTTATCGGAAAGCGGATAGATATGGTTTTCCGGCAGGCCAATCATTTTGTGCCAGTAGTCATGCGCTTCATTGTCATCGGGATAAATGGTGACGTAGAGGCGGGACTGATCGAGCTTCAGGACTTCGGTCAAGAATTCCCATGCCCAAGAAATCGCTTCCTTCTTGAAATAATCGCCAAAGGAGAAATTCCCCAGCATTTCGAAGAAAGTATGATGGCGAGCGGTACGGCCTACATTTTCAATATCTCCGGTACGGATACATTTCTGGCTGGTCGTCACTCTGTGTTTCGGTGGTTCTACCTTACCGGTGAAGTACGGCTTCAGTGGCGCCATGCCGGCACCGATCAAGAGAAGGCTGGGGTCATCCTTTGGAATCAAGGAGAAACTCTTCAGTCTCAGATGGTCTTTTTTATTTTCAAAAAACGAAAGATAATTTTCGCGAATGTCATTGCCTTTCATGATAAACCCCCTTAGTGATTCTTAAAGTATTTCTACATTATACTTGACTTGGGCAAGGCATGCAAATTTTTTTAAGAGGGACCATGGGTTCTGCGGGTTCTGTAAAAGTGGTGCGCCGCAAAACACGATGAACCCAGGAAGCGGGAACGCAGGATGACCGGCCTGCAGGGATAAGATTCGAAGGGAATCCAGGAGGCGCTGCCCGCACAACGGGTCAACCCCAAGCCAAGCAAAAAACCGCAGTCTTACTGCGGCTTTCGTATTCCTTATTTCTGAAGCAGTCCGTTGATGGCGATACTC
>JAIJLI010000400.1 GCA_022722495.1 Dialister sp.
TTATCAAATTCCATTTGCTATTAAGCGGTATTTATATTAATGCACTTTTTTTATTAATACAACCAATTTTAGTTAAAATATTCTAAAATGTGATTGGTGGTAGATTTTCTTTATAATAGTTTTGGGATTTTTTTTATAATTTTGCAACCGGATTGTTTAAGCCAGACCATAATTATCTTTGTTAGACGAGTTCTTTCATGGCAAAAGTGTCGGCAGCCTACGCCGTGCTGAGTGTAGTGTAGTCACTATGACTTATCTACACGAAAGCGGTTTTTGGGTGGGAATGACAGTCCAGACATAGAAGGCGTTTATCTACGCTGTGTTTAAGACAGTCTGTAATCTAGCAAATTCACAGTTAATTGTTGTCTTGGACGTAGTCAACGGTAGATGTCCCGGGTGTGATTATTTCAATCCGTAGAGATTTTGTAGGGGTGGATTGTATCCTGTTGGGTGCAACGTCCACGTTTTTATAATGTTTCTTTATGGATATGATTTTCATATCGGCGTGGGCTCTGACGTTGTCTGTTCAACAACAATAGGCAATTGCTAGAGCCTCAGACTGTGGAATGGGCAACAGGACGATTCCACGCTTTTTTTGTGTCGCAAATTAACGATTTTTTCTGTCTAGAAAAAAGTTTGCACCGATATGAAAGTCGATGTATGGTCATCTGAAGATGGTCACCCTGTAAGAGATGGTGATTTTTCTTATTGCGCTGGACTTACCTCCAACGCCCTCCCTGAGTCTCAAAGCTCTGTTCCAGCAGAGGTTTCACGGAAAGGGGTGTCCACCAAATGTACCCTTTTGGCAACAAGGTTAAAAGCACAAAAGGAAAAAAATACTCCTCATTGGTATGCCTTGCGTACCACTTATGGAAGAGAGAAAAAAGCATACGACTTTTTAACAGCCAATGGCATCACGGCTTTCTATCCAACCATTAATGTAGTAAAAATTGTAAATGGTAAGCGCAAAAATGTTACTGAATCACGTTTGCCGAACATTTTCTTCGCCTACGGTACCGAAGAGCAAATCAAATCTTTTGTTTACGACAACGTAAATCTCCCGTTCCTCCGATTTTATTATCGTCACACTTATGTTGGACGCTCTGTTACCAGAACGCCATTGGTCGTTCCCGACAATCAGATGAATAGTTTAAAAATCATTTGTGAAGCCGAGGCAGACGATACCATTGTTTCTTTTGAGGAAGTTCCTAAGTTTGAGAAAGGACAATTGGTGAAGATTATTGATGGTGCATTCAAGGGTGTGATTGGAAGAGTTGCCAGATGGAAGGGACAGCAGAGGGTTGGTGTTGTTGTAGATGAATTGATGACGGTAATGACGGCTTATGTGCCGAGTGCATTTCTAAAACCTGTTTAAAGATTACTGATACTAATATATACTGACTATATAAAAACAATATAAAAAAAGCTTATGAAAGATCGTCTGACACTATTATTGGTTTCCGTACTCTGCTCTGGAGTGTCTTATGCACAGGCACCAGAACAGAAGGAATCCATCGACGTTCGGATATATTTCAAGCAAGGCAGCTCTGTCATCGACATGAAATTCAAAGACAATCAAAATCGTCTTGGAACATTTGCCGACAGAATTGCTGAATTGAAAAGGGATTCTCTATCCCGAATATTATCCATATACGTCTCGGGAACCGCATCGCCAGAAGGAAACTCTCGGCAAAACAAGTTGTTATCCCGTAAAAGAGCCGCATCAGCCGCAGGCTATGTTCACAAATTCCTTCCAGATCATATAGAAACATATGGTAAGGGAATTGACTGGGAAGGACTCGCCAAAGTTGTGGAAGAATCTGATTATCAGTACAAGAAAGAAGTCCTGGATATCCTGCGAAACGTTCCGGAATGGATTGTCAGAAAGGGTGTAGTAGTTGATGGAAAGAAGAAAAGGTTGGCTGACCTGAAGGGAGGAAAGGTGTGGAAATATCTGCTCCAAAATTATTTCCCAGAGGTGAGAAACGCTGCGGTCAAGGTTATCTACAGCGTCAAGCCGAATACCATCCCTGCACTCCCACCATCTGATATCGTTGATTCTGTAAAGGTTGAGGAAATCTTACCAGACAGTGCCGCAGACTTGACTATGAAGGATAATGCAGGCATAACCAATTCTGCCACTGACGACCAGGTGGGCAAATTACGCTTCGCCATCAGAACCAATGCTCTCTACGATCTTGCTCTCATACCTAATATTGGAGCCGAGTTTTATCTTAACAATGGGTGGACTATTGGTGGTAACTGGATGTACGCATGGTGGAAGACCGACCGTCGCCACCGCTACTGGCGAATATACGGCGGCGATATTGAGGTGCGCAAGTATCTGAAGTGCACTACAAGCGATATTCCATATAACCGGCATTATGTAGGACTCTACGCTCAGGTACTAACCTACGACTTCGAACTGGGAGGCAAGGGTTATATGGGCGGTAAGCCAGGTGGCACACTGTGGGACCGTATGAATTATGTTGTGGCTGCTGAGTATGGCTATTCGCTGCCTGTGGCTCGCCGGCTGAATATCGACTTCGGTATCGGAGTAGGATATATGGGTGGTA
>JAIJLI010000401.1 GCA_022722495.1 Dialister sp.
AGAAAAAAGAAATGACCTTCATTTCCATTCCGCCGAATACCAAGGTCGTCCGTCAGGAAAAGACAAATCTTCTTTTGAAGGATACGTTCAAAGAAGGCGGCGCAGAGGAGACAAAGTCAGCGGTGGAGAATCTGCTCCACATCCGCATCGACAAGTATGCGGTCGTGAACTATGCTGATTTTCGAGAGAATGTGTCGAAAGCCGGGCTCATTTCTCTCTATGTAGAAAAATATATGGAGCATCTTGATCGGGATGGATCCTTTGATATCGGATTAAATCAGGGCTACCAGCCGCTTGACAGCGAGCAGGCACTCGGCTATGTCCGTTACGTGGATAAGGAGGATGGAGAGATCGGCCGTATCCAGCGACAGGAACGATTCCTCAAGATCCTTCTCTCGCATCTTCAAAGCCGCATGGCACTGCGGAACTGGCTGACCGTCCGCTACGGCTTCCGTGCGGTCGAGAGTGATATCACGCCGTCTGAGGCGGCCTCTTTGGCCTATCGGCTGACCGGCTATCCGCCGGAAGGATGCAAATTCATTATTTTCCCGGGTGAAATGCAGACCATCGGGAAAGTCAGGACTTGGGTGGTGAATCCGGTGGAAGCACAGAAGGTGCTTTCTCTGACGATGGAATAGACGGGGCGTACCCAGGCATCACCTATTAGAATAAAAAAGGAGTATACGTATGGAAAACAATCTTCAGACCATTTGTGAAGCATTATCGAATAAGAAAAGCGTACTCATTAAAGTACTGAATGTCCGTGATCTCACTTCGATCGCAGATTATTTCGTCCTCTGCTCGACCAGAAATCAGAAGCAGTCTCAGGCTGCGGCGGATGAAGTGGAAGAAAAGATGGCAGAACTCGGCGTGAAAGCGACCCGAAAAGAAGGCTACCGCGAAGGGGACTGGATCCTTCTCGACTTCGGTGATGTGATCGTTCATATTTTCACCGATGAAGAAAGACGCCATTATGATTTCGATACCCTCTGGAAAGAAGCACCGGCAGAAGAATACCACGACGAGGGAGAAACGGAGAAATAAATGGAAGAGACCAGGATTCCTGCCAAACAGGAAAGTATATATAAGGAAAACTCCATCGCAGAGCTCCCGGTCGTCCGTGTCTCCGGCTTTGGTGCCTTTTTGGACGGAGGTACAGGAAATTCGAAGGATGATATCCTCCTTCACAAAGGGCAGCAGACCCACGAGGTGAAGGAAGGGGAGAGGGTCAAGGTCTTCCTTTACCACGACCCGCATCACCGTCTGACGGCCAGTATGCGCCTGCCGCAGATCGCTATCGGCGGCATCGGCTATGCGCCGGTACTTTTGACGACCCGTTTTGGCGCATTCGTCGACGTGGGGACGGAGAGAGGCATTTTCCTGCCCTTCTCTCAGATGATAGAGAATGTCACTGAAGGACAGCAGATCTGGGTCAAGCTTTACGAAGACAAGACCGGCCGTCTCGCTGTCACCATGCATGTCGATGAAGAAATGCGCGCCATCGCTCTGCCTTTCAAGGAGGCAAAGCTCGGGGACACGGTGACTGGCACCGTGTATAATGAAACCGGAGAGGGTCTTTTCCTTGTGACAAGAGACCGCCACCTCGCGTTCATTCACAAGACAGAGCTTGCAAGATCCGTGCGCCTTGGGGAAGAGGTGACGGGACGTATTTCTTACATCCGAAGTGACGGTCGTGTGAATCTCGCGCTCCGCCCGCAGAAGGAAAAAGCGATGGAAGGGGATATGGCTCTTCTCATCAGCTGCATGGAGCGCCATGGCGGTTTCCTTCCGCTTACCGACAAAAGCGATGCCGATCTCATCAAGAGTACCCTTGGCATCAGCAAGTCCGCTTTCAAAAGAGCGGTAGGCCATCTTTTGAAGGAACGGAAGATCACCATCACGGAAGGAAAGATCCGCCTGAAAGAGTAGGAGAAGGATCGATGCCGTGCCTTTGGAAGGGATGACATAAAAAACGCACCGATGAGCGTATCGCTTATCGGTGCGTTTTTCATTTTGAGTAGCTAGGGATTAGTAGTTAGGGATTAGGATTCTCGAGTAACTCGTGACTGGTAGACATCAGACTCTCTCGTATCGTCATTTCGAGCGGAGCGAGAAATCTGTTTCGTTCGCGGTCAAACGGACGATGATAGGAAGGCCGAAATGGGAAATCTGGGATCAAGCCCCTCATATATTCGCGGCGAAGCCGCCACCCTAATCCCTGGTCACCAGTCACCACTATTCATCCTTTATTTCCGTTGGAATGGCTGCGATCGTCTTCTGATGTGTATAATTCACAAGGCCTGGTGGTCCGTTGGGGATCTTCTTGACGTAGCGGATGAGTGTGTAGTCCACATCCACTTTGCCGGAGTCTTTTCCCTTGCTGTTCCATGCGGCCAGGGCAGCGGCTTTTTCAATGGTTGCGAGGGGGACGGTCATGCCCGCTGTCTCGATCACAACATGCGAGCCGGGGATCTGCCGCGCGTGCAGCCACAGATCCGTCTTGGCGGCTTTTTTGAGCGTGAGGAATTCATTCTGGGTATTGTTCTTCCCCATGAGGACGCGGAAGCCGTCGATGG
>JAIJLI010000019.1 GCA_022722495.1 Dialister sp.
CCGCCTTTTTTTATTGGGCGATGCCCGAAAGTGGTATTCAAGTCACGGGTTACCAGTCATAACAACGATATGAGTAGCCCCTTAGAGAAGGGGCGCGCCGAAGGCGCAGGATGGATCCACGCAGCGGTGTGAAAAACTATGTGAGGCTATCCGTTTCCCTTAAACGTCATCCCGACCGAAGTGGAGGGATCCTTCTTGCAGACCGGTAAAACGTGGGTGAGGGAAAGGCGAAAAAGAAAGCACCAAGGTGTCGTTTGAACGAGGGCGCATGTGTGCATATGGCGGCAGTGCAATAAAGATCCCTCGGCTGCGCTCGGGATGACGATACGAGAGGAGGGATAGGCTCACATTGCGTTTAAGAGAATAATCTCGGTTGGCTGGAATCGCCGGGAGGAACAAGTCGCTGATTAACTGAAAGCACATCTGCAAAGATGTCCTTTGGACTTGCTTTTAAGGGAATCTGTCATATGCTATAAAAATTTTTTATCCCCAATAAAATAAATATGTCACATCTTGTCTAAAGGGAAATGGTAGAATAAAAATAAATAAGAATTTGATTTGGGAAAAGAAATAATGGGAGAAATTATGATAATAGCACATAGGATGATAGATGAAGATGGAAATGTGCAGGTCCAATCGCTGCGGGAACACAGCCGTAACGTGGCGCGCCTATGCTGTGCTGCCTGTATGG
The DNA here is from genome assembly GCA_022722495.1 of Dialister sp. Lineage (GTDB taxonomy): Bacteria > Bacillota > Negativicutes > Veillonellales > Dialisteraceae > Dialister. The sequence continues at coordinate 692 of JAIJLI010000019.1, forward strand.
CGGTAAACTTAGGCCATGTAGGTTATTTGATAGGCTTGCTTCATGATATGGGAAAAGCGGCTGAGCCCGTACAACGACGTTTATCGGGAAGTCCAGAAAAGTATCCCCATGCCTATGCAGGAGCTCGATACCTGGTGGAGCGCTTAGAAGCAATGGAAAAGGCAGGTCCGATAAATCCTTATATGTACTTGTTTGTGGAGTTGGTGGCAACGGCCATCCTTTGGCACCATTCCGGTAGAAAGGACATGGTGGATCCTTTTGGAAAGGAAATCTGGCAAAATGGGCTGCGGAGGGGACAGGATGATGCTGTCTATGAGCAGGGGCTGCACTCTTTTTTTGAGGATTGCTGTACGGAGGAGGAGTTACAGGAGCATATCGTATTTGCAGTTAAAGAAATTAAGGGTGTGTTTAAGAAGATCAATGAAGCTTTTGGTCCGAAAGGAAGAACTCCTGTGCGTCGTCACTTTTTCATCGGGATGCTTCAGCGGTTTTTATTCAGCGTTTTGGTGGATGCAGACTGGGCGGATACGTCGGCATTTATGAATGTAGAAATTCATCCAAAGGAAAAGAAGGAGGTCTCGTGGCAGGAGGAATGGGATGAATTACAGATGCGCGAGAAAGAAAGAGCCATGCAGCGGAAGGAAGAATGGGAAAAGCTGCAGTTTTGTACCGAAGATTACATGTGCCGTTTACCCGTAAATTATACGATTGACAAAATGAGGCAGAAGATTTCCGAGGGATGTCTTCACCATGTTGCTGACGGACCGGGGATTTATCGGCTGTATGTACCTACCGGCGGTGGGAAAACATTGACCGGGCTTCGCTACATGATCCATGCGGCGAAAAGACAAAATGCAAAGCACATCTTTTTCTTTATTCCCTACAAAAGTATTATTGAACAAAATGCGGAAGTCTTTCGCAAAGTTTTAGGATCTCAAAATGTGTTGGAACATCACTCCGATGTTGTGCTTGATAGTGAAGAGCCTGCCGCTATGGAGGAAAATAAAAAGCTTCTCATGCAAATGGCTCGGTGGCAGGAAACTCCCTGCATTGTCAGCACGATGGTACAGTGGCTCAATACGCTTTTCGCCGGGCCAAGGAGCAATGTACGAAGAATGGCTGGGATGGCGCATTCCATACTTCTGTTTGATGAAGTACAGACGGTCCCGAGAGAAATGGTCTTTATGTTTAATCTGGCCATTGATTTTCTCCATAAAATATTGGGATGCACAATTATTTTGTGTACGGCGACGCAGCCGGATCTGAGGCATGTGGAACAGCCAGTGCTGTATGCCAAGTCCATGGATTTGGCAGAGGGATATGAACAGGATTTTAAAGATTTCAAGCGGACTCATGTGGTCGTTCAGACTGTTCCCGGCGGGTATACCGCAGAAGGGATTGGCGATTTTGCCCAATTGCTTCTAAATGAAAACCGCAGTCTGCTGATTATCGTAAATACGAAAAAAGCGGCGGAAGCGGTGTATGAGGAAATCAAAAGGATCGAGCTGCCGAATATGGAGCTGTATTGTTTGTCTACTAATTTATGTACAGCACATCGGCAGCAAGTAATCAAAGATATTAAAAAGTGGCAGGCAAAGACAGATAAGAAGCAGGAAGATCGACTGGTCTGTGTAAGTACCCAGCTCATTGAAGCGGGGGTGGATTTGAGCTTCTCCTGCGTGATCCGGAGCATGGCAGGGCTCCCCAGTGTGGCACAGGCCGCCGGACGATGCAACCGCAATGGAGAGTCGACATGCCGGAATGTATACCTCATCAATTGCAATGATACCTTAGAGGATCTCCGGCGCTTGCCTGATATTGATGATGCAAGGCAGGTAACAGAGCGTATTATAAAGGAACATCCCCAGGAAGATTTACTATCACCAGATATGATACAAGAGTATTATCATATTTATTTTAATCAGGCAGATAAGATGAAGTATACTATTTCCTTGCCGGAAGACCGGCACAAAAGAATTAGTCTTTTGGATTTGCTGAGTACTTACCAAGAAGGCAGGATCCCGCTGCAAAAGACATGGAAAAAGGAGGATTACAATTGGAGAGGAGCCTGTACGATGACACAGGCGTTTTCCTTGGCAGAAAGCCATTTTAAAGCTATCCCAGATGAAAATGTATCGGTGATTGTACCACATGAGGAAGGGAAAATGAGGATTGCTGATTTATTGTCGGCTAAACCCAAAGCCATTCGCTCCATCCTGTCCAAGCTCCATCCCTACACCGTGAGCATCAGCCAAGGAGCATGCAAGTGTCTGGAAGAACAGCATGGCATCATACGTGCCTGTGATGGGGAAGTGCTTATTCTGCAGGAGGGATATTATGATCCGGATAAGGGAATCAGAATGAAAAAAGGGGAAATGGATTTTTGTTTTTATTGATGTTTATGTAGTTTACTGCAGAAAGAAGGGAGTATTGTGAAATATCCCAATACGATTGAAGCCCGTGTGTGGGGAAGGTATGCGCTTTTCAGCGATCCCATCACGCGGGTGGGCGGGGAAAAATATACCTATCCAGTGCCGACATATCAGGCATTGAAAGGCATCATGGAAAGCTGCTATTGGAAGCCCACGTTTACCTGGGTGATCGATGCTGTACGTATTATGCATGTGGTTGAAACAGAATCCAAAGGAATTCGTCCCATTCGATACAATGATGGGACTAATGATTTGTCCATTTATACATATTTGACAAATGTTGAATATCAGGTACAGGCTCATTTCGAATGGAATCTTTACCGGAAAGATTTAGCAAAAGACAGAAATGAAAATAAGCATTACTGGATTGCCAGGCGGATGCTGGAACGGGGCGGCCGACGGGATATTTTTCTCGGGACGAGGGAGTGTCAGGGATATATTGAACCCTGTGTCTTTGGTGAAGGAGAAGGTGCCTACGACCACTCGCCGTCAATGCCCCTTGGCGTGATGGTACATGGGATTACTTATCCTGATGAAAGCTCCAATCAAATGATGCAGGTTCGTCTGTGGCACCCTGTGATGGAAGAGAGAGGAATCATTCACTTTTGCCGCCCGGAAGAATGTCCCATGATCCGGCCTATTAGAAAGGGAACGGTTAAATCCTTTGTCATTGGAAATACAATGCAAAGCTGTGATGACTTGGAGAAGGAGATGAATAGCGATGGGATGGCTGGATCATTGCATTTCCGTATTTGATGGGAATCCTGCTTTTGTTGGGAAAATGGAACCTGGGTTAGTGCCGCTCGTCCCAATCAGCCACACAACGCAAAAGGTCAATATTGAAGTGGCTCTGACAGGGAAGGGAGATTTCGTCCGGGCAAGGGTGCTCCGGCCGGATGAAATGACTACGATCATTCCCTGTACAGAGAAATCTTCTGCGAGGACCTCTGGATTGGTACCCCATCCGTTATTTGATAAGCTGCAGTATATAGCAGGTGACTATGTGCAGTATGGCGGTGAAAAAAAGAAATTTGACTACGAAGAATACATGAAGAATCTGCAGGATTGGTGTAGTTCTCCTTATGCCCATCCTTATGTACAGGCTGTATACACATACCTGCAGAAGAAATGCTTGATCCATGATTTGTCAGAATATAAGATCCTTCCGTTGAATCAAGATGGAAGCTTGATGAAAAACTGGAAGGGAGGGAAAGAAAACGCTCCTTCCATTTTTCAGAATATGAAGAAAAACGAAACAGCTTTTGATTCCTTTGTGCGTTTTTCCGTCAATGAAGTACGCCTTTGCGATGATCCAGATGTGTGGAAAAGTTTTCAGGACTACATGGAAGAGGAATTGCAAAAGGAGGATTATTGTTATGCAGAAGGGAAAAAGACTAAAATTTCTGAACTGAGTCCCTATAAGGTTCGCAATGCAGGGGATCGGGCTAAGCTCATCTCCAGCAATGATACGACAAATTTTACATTTCGCGGCCGTTTTCTCACCGCTGGGGAGGCCATGGCTATTGGTTACGAAGCAACGCAAAAAGCACACAGTGCGCTTCGCTGGCTGATTTCCAGACAGGGTACAACTTGTGGGGGTGAAACCATTCTGACCTGGGGAACCTGTGACGAACCTTTGCCGTCATGGAAGGTGAATACGCTGGATATGGTACGTCAGGGACAGGATGAATTTGGATTTGACTGTGATGATGCCGCACTTATCACAGATACAGAGGAGAACTTTGCTAAGGCCTTTAACAAAGTTATGCAAGGATACAAGGAACGTGTCCCTGATACGGCTTCGGTTTCGGTGATTGCATTGGATGCAGCGGTACCAGGACGGCTGGCTATCCGGTATTATCGTGAGCTGCAGGGATCCCGATTCCTTGAGCGCATTGAAGATTGGCATCGAAAATTTCGGTGGAAATTGGAATACAAGAAAGCAGAATTGAAGCCGGGGGAGAAGCCTGAGCAGGTGTCCTTTATGGGAGCGCCTGCGCCGCTCGCAATCATAGAAGCGGCCTATGGAGAGAAAGCGGATGACAAATTGAAAAAGCAGGCTATCGAGAGGATACTGCCATGTATCATCGATGGAAAAAACATCCCAGTGGATATCATGAAAAGCGCTGTATACCGGGCAACTGCAAGTGTATCGTTGGAATTTTGGGAAGCCAATAAGGTAAGAAGTATTGCGTGCGCTTTGGTTTGCGGGTATTATGCCCGGAAAGGAGAAAGTATCACTATGGGATTGGATAAAGATTGCAGCGATAGAAGTTATGTATTTGGCCGGATACTGGCTTGTGCGGAACAGGTGGAAAGACATGGACAGCGCCTTTCTGGTGCAGATGCGAAGATGAGAGTGACCAATGCAGAACGTCTTATGGCGGTCTTTACAAAACGACCCAAACATACAACAGATTTGCTGCATACCAAACTGAGACCTTATCTGGATCGCATCCGTACTAAATCCAATTATGACTCCAGCGCGTATCTTACGATGCTGTCTTTATTAGACCGTTTAGGACCAGAAGCATTTACAGATGAACCGCTCAGTGAAAAATATTTGCTCGGCTATGCAAGCCAAAAGCTGGCTTTTATGGAAAAGAATAAAGAATATAAAGAACAGCAGGATAATCATTGATTGTTGACAGGAGGATACCATCATGGAAACTTTACAGAATAAAATTGATTTTACCGAGGATACCATCATGAAAACTTTACAGGAAAAAATTGATTTTGCCGTGGTATTTGCTGTATCACATGCGAATCCCAATGGAGATCCGCTCACAGGGAACCGCCCCCGTGAAACCTATGACGGATATGGAGAAATTTCCGATGTCTGTTTGAAGCGGAAAATTCGTAACCGCTTGATGGATTTTGGTCAGCGGGTATTCGTTCAGTCTGATGACCGCAGCAATGATGGGTATAAAAGCTTGAAGGAAAGAGCGGATGCCAATCCCGAGCTGAAAAAGGCTGGAAAGGATAAGGATTCTTTTGCGAAAGCCGCTTGCCAGAGCTGGATCGATGTACGCAGCTTTGGTCAGGTATTTGCTTTTAAAGGGAAAGGGAAAAGCGGGGATGGCGTTTCTGTAGGCGTACGAGGGCCTGTATCCATTCATTCTGCCTTTAGTGTAGATCCCATCATTAGCAGCAGCCTGCAAATCACTAAAAGCGTGAATGGTGAGCCAGGCGAAAAAAAGGCCAGTGATACGATGGGAATGAAGCACCGTGTAGATTTTGGGCTTTATGTGACCTACGGTAGCATCAACTGCCAACTGGCAGAAAAGACAGGATTTACCTCAGACGATGCAGAACTGATCAAAAAAGCATTACATACACTCTTTGAAAATGATGTCTCCTCTGCGCGACCAGATGGCAGTATGGAAGTTGTAAAACTGTATTGGTGGACACATAACTGTAAAGATGGACAATATTCTTCGGCTAAGGTGCATCGTCTGCTGCATATTGTCAAAAAAGATGGCGTAGAAATCGCCCGGTCTGCAGAAGATTATCAGATCACTTGTGATACGCTGCCTAATTTGGATGTGAGTGTATATGATGAAATCTGACGATTACCTGCAAATGTCAGGCATCCAACATTTTTGTTTCTGTCGCAGACAATGGGCGCTGGCCTATATGGAAATGCAATGGAGTGAAAATCTGCGTACCGCAGAAGGACGTCTGGCACATCAGCGGTGCCATGATGAAGAGTCAGTAGAAAAAAGAGGAGATCTTCTCATTGTCAGGGGCATGCGGGTGCAGTCGAAGCAGCTGGGGCTTTCCGGAGCTTGTGATGTCGTGGAATTCAAGCAATCTTCGGATGGGGTGGATTTACAGGGATATGAGGGGACTTGGATTCCCTTTCCTGTGGAATATAAACATGGACATGAGAAAGAGAACGATGCGGATCGGCTGCAGCTCTGTGCTCAGGCAATGGCTTTGGAAGAAATGCTGGTCTGCGATATTCCTCAAGGCAGTATTTTTTACATCGAAACAAAGCGCAGAGAACGCGTCATATTTACAGACGAATTGCGTCATCATGCCATGAAAATGGCAGAAGAAATGCATGACTATTTTCGACGGGGATACACGCCAAAAGTGAAAGTGGGAACCTTTTGCAATGCCTGCTCTTTGAAAGAACTTTGTGTGCCTAAGCTTTGCTCTAGGGCAGATCCAGTTAAGTATATCCGGCAGCACATGGAGGAGCCATGAGACGTTTACTGAATACACTGTTTGTACTCTCTGAAAATGGATACTTGACGGTAGATGGGGAAAACGTAGTCGTTAGCCGGGGAAAGCAGGAAATTGGGCGAATCCCCATGCATACGATAGAGAGTATCCGCTCCTTCAGTTATGCCGGAGCCAGTCCCGCCCTGATGGGGGCCTGTGCGACGAGGGGGATTGATGTATGTTTCTTTTCTCCACGGGGCCGTTTCCTGGCACGAGTCGTGGGAGAAGAACGGGGAAATGTACTGCTGCGCCAGCAGCAATACCGTATTGCCGATGATCAGAATGTAAGCTGCCGCTATGCAAGAAATTTCATCTTGGGAAAAGTCTATAATGCGCGATGGGTATTGGAAAGGGCAACTAGGGATCATCCCCAGCGAATTCCCGTGGAAAAGGTCAAGCTATGTTCTGGTCAAATGGCCAGCCAGCTTCCCTATATCAGGAATTGTGACAATATGGAACGATTGCGGGGACTGGAAGGAGAAGCAGCACAGCAATATTTCAGCGTGTGGAATCATATGATTCTAAGGCAAAAAGAGGATTTCATCTTCTACGGAAGAAATCGTCGCCCGCCAAGAGATCCGGTCAATGCGCTTCTGTCCTTTGCTTATGTCCTTTTATCTTTGGATTGCGCAGCTGCTTTGCAGAGCGTTGGGCTTGATCCCTATGTAGGCTTCCTTCATCGACCAAGGCCGGGGAGGAGGGGTCTGGCGCTGGATCTGATGGAAGAGCTTTGGGCCGTTTATGCAGACCGTTTTGTACTGTCTTGCATCAATCGTCAGATCATTTCATTAAAGCATTTCTTTCATCAGGAAAGTGGGGCGGTGCTAATGACCGAGGACGGACGACAGGCGTTTCTTAAAGCATGGCAGACAAAGAAACAAGAGACGATCACACATCCTTTCCTAAAAGAAAAAATGATGTGGGGGCTGGTTCCTTTTGTGCAAGCTCTCTTATTGGCTCGTACTATCCGAGGTGATATTGAGGAATATCCTCCGTTTTTCTGGAAATGAAGGAGACAGATAATGCTGGTATTGGTTACTTATGATGTAAATACTGAGACCAAAGAAGGACGGCGGAGACTGAGAAAAGTCGCTAAAATGTGTGTGAACTTTGGGCAGCGCGTGCAGAATTCTGTATTTGAATGTATATTGGATGCGGCGCAATACGCAGTATTCAAATCCAATCTGACAGAATTAATTGATGAAGAAAAGGACAGTTTGCGGTTTTATCAGTTGGGAAATTCCTATAAGAACAAAGTAGAACACCGGGGCGTCCATCCTCAGTTTTCACAGGATGATATTTTGCTTCTATAGCAGCTGGTGCGAAGTCATAGTGCTCATAGTTTTTGTGGAAGTATCGCACCATTGGGAATCGATAAATTTCCTCAAGAACTATACAAATCTTATCGAAATTATCTCATGAAAAGATATTATGCGTTTTTCCATGTGTTTTTCCTAATGGAAATTACAAAAACAGAGAAGAAATCTCATGTTTTTGCTGTCGCTCCCCATGCGGGGGGCGTGGATTGAAATACCGCAGGGAATAGTGCAAGGCTCAGCGCCTCGCTGTCGCTCCCCATGCGGGGGGCGTGGATTGAAATACTTCTTCTTCCGATTCGACGGATTCCGATTCTTCGTCGCTCCCCATGCGGGAGCGTGGATTGAAATACGCCGTTTCTCACAGCCGCAAGTTGCCACCCGCGTCGCTCCCATGCGGGGAGCGTGGATTGAAATACTGCCGCATAGGTAGCCTGGAATTGGCAATAAAAAAGCCCTGAAGGGGGCTTTTTTATTTTTTATCTATAGTTTTTTGATTTTCCGTCAATGCTCTTATTGTCTCACAGGGCGAGGTGGTAGATCTCTTCGAGGTCTTTGGCGGAGAGGCTGACGAAGCCGTGGAGGAGGCCGTCTTTGGCGCCCTTCCATGCGATGGTTTTCTGAGCCATTTCGGCAAAGCGGGTGTCGTCGATGCCGATTTCTGTGAGGGTGGTCGGGAGGCGGAGCTGTTTCTTGAAGTATTTCCGCAGGCGTTTGATGCCTTTCTGTGCGATCTTGATGGTGTCCTTGCCTTTGGGGGAGACGCCCATGACGCCTACGGCGAAGCGGGCGATGCGGGGGGCAGTGGTTTCGTCCAGGACGTAGGTGAGGAAGGCGGGGGTGAGGATGGCGAGGCCGAGGCCGTGGGTGATGTCGTAGTGGGCGGAGAGTTCGTGCTCGATGCCGTGGCAGGTCCAGGAGACGGAATGGCCGCTGTCGATGAAGTCGTTGATGGCCCAGGAGGCGGTCCAGAGGAGGTCCGCGCGGGCGGCTTCATTGGCAGGGTCGGCCATGGCGATGGGGGCGTCTTTCATGACGGAACGCATCATGGCTTCCATGTAGGCTTCGGTGGCGGGGAAGGTCTCTTCTTTCTGGAAGTAGACTTCCATGATGTGGGAGAGGATGTCAGCGGAGCCGCAGGCGGTCTGATAGGCGGGGACGGTGTAGGTGTTTTCGGGGCAGAGGAAGGAGACGGAGGGGCGGAAGGCTTGGGCGGTCCATCCGTATTTTTCTTCGGTCTCGGGGTTGGTGATGACGGCGCTGGCATTCATTTCGGAGCCGGTCGCGGCGATGGTGGGGATGGTGATGAGGGGGAGGGCGGTGTCGATGGCGGCGCGGCTTCTGATGAGGTCCCAGGGGTCGGCGTCGTAGGGGGCGCTGCCTGCGATGACTTTGGCGGTGTCGAGGACGGAGCCTCCGCCGAGGGCGAGGATGAGGTCCAGGCGTTTTTCGCGTACGAGGCGGATGCCTTCGCGTACGAGGCCGATCTCGGGATTTGGCTTGACGCCGGAGAGGCCGTAGCAGTCGACATTGGCTTTGCTGATTTCTGCGAGGACTTTGTCGAAGAGGCCGTTCTTTTTGGCGGAGCTGCCGCCGGTGATGAGGAGGACGCGGCTGCCGAGGCGGCTGATCTCTTCGGGAAGGTGGGTGAGCATGCCGTTTCCGAAGTAGACTTTGGTGGGGTTATGGTAGATGAAATCGTGGGTCATGGGGATGCCTTTCTTGTCATGGGTGATTAGGGAAATGCTGATTGAATCATTTTTCTTTAAACTGGTTTGGTGGGTTCTATGGGTTCATAGGGTTCAACGGGGTAGGTGTTCCTTTCACTTTTTCGGCAGACTTGGATTCCTTGTCTCGGCGATCCATTTTGTGAAATCTTCGGGGGAGATGCCGAGGCGTGCTTCTGCCCAGGGTTTCCATTTTTCGGATTTTTTACGCGCGGCAAGGATGTCTTCCATGGAGGCGCCGGTGTGCTGCTCTAAGAGGTAGGCGAGGCGGAGCCAGTGGTTCGGGTAGCCGTCTTGCAGCAGGGGGATGGCGCGGTCTTCGGGGATGCCGTAGAAGCGGTGAAGGCGGCGGGCGCGATGGCGCAGGAGGCGTTCTTCGTAGAGCGCAGCGGTGAGACCTAGCTTTTTCTGGATGCGTCCCCATGGGTCATCTTTCCGCATGTCGAGGATGGTATCGATGGGGACTTCGGCGAGGATGGAGAGAAGGGCGGCTTTGTCGATTTCAAGGAAACGGAGGCCGCTTGAGAGAAGGGCTTCTGCTTTGTCTTGGGGGATTTCGTACTTGTAGTGGATGCTTCGGACTTGGTCGTCTAATGTGGGTTCGCTGCGTTTCATAGGGGGTTCCTTTCGTGCAATGCATGGTTTTCTCTATTGTAACATAGATGGGAGAGGGGATAGAGGGCGTGTTGCCCTCTGATTGTTTGCGAAAGAGGGGAGCAGGTTCTATAGGTTCAATAGGTTCAAGAGGTTCGACGGGGGTGGTGCGGCGCATAAAAATAGGGAAGCGCCGCGGAGTTTTAGAATATAGGGTATTCTCGTAAACAATCATTCGCGCCCTTTCCTCTGGAAGGGGCAGACGAGCGAAGCGAGGCGGGGTTGGCTTCCCTGAATGTGGGAGTACCGTTTCACGCGGCCAACCTCCGCCCCTTCGGGGCACCTCCTTCCAAAGGAAGGAGGGAGAAAAAAGGACTGCATGTATCGTCATAGGTCTATTTGCGGCGAAGTGGGCGCCTTCTCTGCTATATCCGCTACCCCTGAACCCGCCCCTACCATTTCTTTTCCAGAGGAAAGCGGAGAGGTGCGTGGCACATGTGGGGAAAGCGTGAGTCCCTGACCGCGAAAGTTCAGGGCTCTCGTGGCGGCTTTGCCGCGATCGATGACTCAGGTCGTAGCTGTTCTGGCATTCGTTATCTCACATACGACGTTTCTCGCCGCTCAGGATGACGAAACGGGGCGATGTCCGAAGGATGGATGATAGAAGTCAGATATCTGATGTCTCCTAGTCTCCCGGTCTCCTAGTCTAAATCCCTAGCTGCTTATCCCTAGTCACCAGCTGCAAGCAAAAAGCGCCTCCGTGAGTCGGAGGCGCTTTTCTTAGCTGTCGCGGAGGGCGCGTTTCAGGATCTTGCCGGTGGCATTTTTCGGAAGTGCGTCCATGGGGATGAAGCGTTTCGGGATCTTGTAGCTGGCGATATTTTTCATCATGTATTTGCGGATCTTGTTTTCGTCGAAGGTGTAGCCTTCTTTCATGACGACGTAGGCCCAGACGACTTGGCCGCGGAGGGCATCGGGCTGGCCGACGACGGCACATTCTCCGACGCCTTCGACTTCGTAGATGCAGTCTTCGACTTCGCCGGGATAGATGTTTTCGCCGTTCACGATGATGAGGTCTTTCAGGCGGTCGACGATGTAGATGTAGCGGTCTTCGTCCATGTAGGCGAGGTCGCCGGTGTGGAGCCAGCCGTCTTCGGTGAGGACTTTCTTGGTTTCTTCCGGTTTGTTCCAGTAGCCCTTCATGACGTTGTCGCCGCGGACGAGGAGCTCGCCGACGGTGCCGGGGACGTAGGGGCCGTTCATTTCGACGGAGATCATGGCTTCGACGCCGGGGATGGCGGGGCCGCTGGTCAGGTACTTGGGCTTCGCGGTCGGCAGGACGCAGACGACGGGGGAGGCTTCGGTGAGGCCGTAGCCTTCCTGCACGGGGTGCTTGTAGCGCATGAAGAATGCCTGCGCTACGGGCTGCGGGATGGAGGCGCCTCCGGAGATGAAGGTGTGGACGGTCTTCATGAGGGAGGGGTCGCCCTTGCGCGCGAGGAGGTTGTACATCGGTGGAACCATGATGGCGATGGTGACGTCGTATTTCACGATGGTATTGATGATCTCCGAGGGTGTGCGCGAGCGCAGGATGACGATGGTCGAGTGGGCGTAGAGGCTGCCGTGGACGATGGTGGTCATGCCGTAGCAGTGGAACATCGGTAGGACGCAGAGGACTTTGTCTTCCGGCTTGAAGATGATCCGCGCGGTGAATTGTTCGACGTTTCTGACGAGGTTTTTGTGTGTCAGCATGGCGCCTTTGGGGCTGCCGGTGGTGCCTGAGGTGTAGATCAGGGCGCATACGTCGTCTTCGGTGAGGGATGCCGGGAAATCAGGGGCTTCGGGGAGCGGTTCGTTCGATTTCTCATCCAGCTCTTCGATGGAAATCGAAGGGACGGAGACGTCCATGGGGGTGTCTGTGATGAGGAGAGTGCTTCCCGAGTCTTTCAGGATGTAGTCGACTTCGCGGTCTACGAGGGAGTTGTTCACGGGGACGATGATCGCGCCGAGGCTCACGACGGCCATGAAGGCGTAGACGAATTCGGCACGGTTCGCGGAGTAGAGGCTGACGCGCTCGCCTTCGCGGACGCCCAGTGCGTAAATGGCATTCCGGTAGCGGTGGATGGCGTCTTCGAGTGCGCCATAGGTGACGTCGACTTCGCCTGTGAAGGCCAGATGGGATGGATCGGCGCCTTTCATGATTTCATGTAGGAACATAGGGGGGACCTTTCTGTGTGTGAAATGTGACTGGTGGCTAGTGGCTGGTGACTAGTCACGGGGAATGGTGGCTATGGTTAGCCCTTGGGCTGTACAGCCCTTTGATGGCGAATGAAAGCTCTGCCCGAAGGAGAAATGGTGGTACGGCGCATAAATCGAGGGCGCATGCCCCATTTTTTCTGGCAAACACAGCCTGACAAGCGACGTTTTCCGTCGGGTGCAAGGCGTGATGCGCATAGGCGTTTTTCAAAACGTCAAACCGGAGGGAGCCTTCTTCGGCAACATTTTTATTATGAATTTATCTTATCTATTGTAACAGATAACGCGTGATGGGTTCAAGGTGGGATGCGGCACGCCCGTGGGGCGTGCTTCTTGATGGCGGATGAAGGCTCGGCTCGGCTCGAATGAGGAATTAGAAATGAGAAATGCGAAATGGTGGTGCGGCGCATAAAAATATAGAAGCGCCGCGGAGTAAAATAATGGCGATGCCCGAAGGGAAGTGGACAGCAGGTTTCCTGTTTGGAATTTCCAAACGTTGACCGCCAGAACGCGAATGACAAAGATTTCTCGCTGGCGCTCGAAATGACGATATGACGATATGACGATATGAGGGTCTGACGGCTGATGTCTCCTAATCCCTAGCCACTCATCCCTAGTCACCAGCCACTAGTCACCAGCCACCAGCCACCAGCCACTTCTAATTCCTCATTCCTCATTTCTTCCCCTATATGATATAATAAAAATGTAATTGTGCGAAAAAATGTAAAACGTACAGATTTTGATTTCCTCTCTCATCTGTCTGAGGAAAAAATTCCGTCACAGGAAGGAAGAATGAATCATGGCAACAGCAATGGTAATTGGTGCCCAGTGGGGCGATGAAGGTAAAGGCAAGATCGTAGACTATCTTGCGGCGAAAGCAGATGTAGTCGTCCGTTCCCAGGGCGGAAATAATGCGGGTCACACGGTCGTGACCGGGGGCAAAGCGTATCCGCTGCGTCTCATGCCGAGCGGCATCATGTATCCCGGTACCATCTGCATCGTAGGCACCGGTGTCGTCGTCGATCCGAAGAGCCTTTTGGAGGAAATGGAAAATCTGGAAAAGCAGGGGATCGATGCGAAGCACCTGCAGATCTCCACTCGTGCGCAGGTGGTCTTCCCATACCACATCCGTCTTGATGAAGCGGAGGAGTCCAGAAAAGGCAGCCGCAAGATCGGCACCACGAAGAATGGCATCGGACCGTGCTATGCCGACAAGATCAACCGCATCGGTATCCGCATTTGTGACCTGATGGATAAGGAAACGTTTGCAGAAAAGCTGAAATATAATGTCGATCAGAAGAATATGCTTCTCGAAAAGCTCTACGGCGTGGAAGGCTTCGACTATGAGAAGATGCTTGCTGACTACCTTGCCTATGCAGAAAAGCTCCGCCCTTATGTCAAGGATACGAACTACACGGTGCAGAAGCTGGTGAAGGAAGGCAAGAATGTCCTCTTCGAAGGCGCGCAGGCATCCATGCTTGACTGCGATAACGGGACTTACCCATTCGTCACCTCTTCCCACCCGACGGCAGGCGGCGCTTGCATCGGCGCAGGCATCGGACCGCACAACATGCAGAATATCTTCGGTGTCGTGAAGGCGTACAGCACCCGCGTCGGCCAGGGTCCGTTCCCGACGGAGCTGCTCGATGAGACAGGCGACTATCTCAGAAATACCGCGCATGAATTCGGCACTGTCACCGGCCGTCCGCGCCGTATCGGCTGGCTCGATACCCGCGCTGTCCGTTATGCGGCAGAGCTGAACTCTTTCGATTACCTCGCGATCACCCGTCTGGATATTCTGGATGATATGGAAGAGATCAAGGTCTGCACGGGCTACGAATATGAAGGAAAGGAAATCGAAGAATATCCGGCTGACCTGAAATTCCTTGAAAAGATCACCCCGGTCTATAAGACCTTCAAAGGCTGGAAGCAGAAGATCTCCGATATCAGAAGCTATGATGAGCTTCCGGCTCTCTGCAAGGAATACCTCGAAGGCATCTCCAAGCTCATCGGTGTACCGATCGGCATCGTATCCGTCGGCCCGAGCCGTGAGCAGACCATCGTCATCAAAGAAGTATTCTAAGAATGAAATGCAAAGGGGCTGTGAAATAACGGTCATCTCATTTTCGCGTTCCATCTGCCGCGGGGGGACTTGCAGCTCTCATAGGAGTGACCGGGAAACCTTATCCCAGCTGTCTTTCATGCCATAGTCACCCTATCCGCCCCTGCGGGGCACCTTCCCCT
>JAIJLI010000402.1 GCA_022722495.1 Dialister sp.
GTGATGCGGAAAAGATGATCGAGGATGCCATGATCGCGGCGAATGAAGCGGTAGCGCGTTTCCTTGAAAAGACAGGACATACGTCGATCTACCGTGTGCATGAGCATCCGGATGAGGAGAAGCTGAATTCCCTGAAGCGTCTCATCGCCATCATGGGACTTAATCTCTCCATCCCGAAGGATCCGGAGCCGAAGGATATCCAGAAGCTTCTGGAAACGGTGAAGGGAGAAGACATCGAAGCGGTCGTGCAGGTGATGACGCTCCGCAGCTTGCCGCAGGCCTGCTACAGCACGGAAAATGCCGGACACTTCGGAATCGCAAGTGAATGCTATACGCACTTCACCTCGCCGATCCGCCGCTATCCGGATCTGATGGTACATCGCCTCATCCGACAGGCGATCTCGGACGGCCTCTCTAAGGCAGAGCTCAAAAAACAGACAGAGTTCCTCCTGCGTGCGGCTGACCACTGCTCGGAGACAGAGCAGAATGCGACAGATACCGAGCGTGATGTCGATGACCTCAAGATGACAGAGTACATGGTGCCGTTTGTCGGCGAGCCATTCGATGCGCATGTGACCGGGATTACCCGCTTCGGTGTTTTTGTAGGCCTTGACAATGGCGTAGAAGGTCTCGTCCATATCGACTCCATGGATGATGACGAATACATGTATCAGGAAGACACGATGACCTTGAAGGGGCGCTTCTCCGGCACGACCTATGCCATGGGCATGCCCGTCCGCGTGACCCTTGTCAAAGCGGATAAGGAACGCCGCGAAGTCGATTTCATCATGGGAGAGATCCATTCGCCGCTGAATTTGGAAAAGAAGACCCGCTCCTCTGCCAAGTCCAAGTCACACTCCAAGAAGAAAATGAAAAAAGGGAGAAAGTGATCGGCGGGCACGGCTGCCATTAGTATCAGATGCCATAGGACTTTATAGAAGGCATTCATGCTGCCCGTGGATCGGGCTTTGCATTAGATTTCTCAGAAGGAGACGTGTATGACCGAGAAAAAAACGGCGCCGCCGATCGCGCTCAATCGGCAGGCACATCATAACTATTTCATCCACGAGACGTATGAGTGCGGCATCGCACTCACCGGGACGGAGGTGAAGTCCATCCGCGCGGGCAAGGCGAATCTGCGTGACAGCTTCGCCCGTATCCAGAAGGGCGAGGTCTACCTGTGGAATACACATATCAGCCCCTATGAGCAGGGAAATATTTTCAACCACGACCCGCTTCGTACCAGAAAGCTGCTTCTGCACAAGAAGGAGATCCGAAAGATCGAGATGCAGCTCAAAACAAAGGGCTACACCTTAGTCCCGCTCAAGATGTACTTCAAGCACGGCAAGGTCAAAGTGGAGATTGGTGTCGCAGCGGGTAAAAAACTCTACGATAAGAGAGAGGATATGGCTGCGAAAGCTGCTAAGCGCGATCTTGACAGGCGCATCAAAGAACAAAGGTATGATTGATCGGATCAGGGACTCGAATCCGCGTATAGATCCATAAAACATAAAGGGAGAACCATAGCATCATGGAAGAAAAAAACAATAAGCCACGCAAAGACTTCAAAAGTAAGGGAAAATTTGGTGGCAAGAAATTTGGCGAAAAGAAATTCGGCGGCCGCGGCAAGAGCTTTGGCAAGGATAAGCCGGATTTCAAGAAACGGAAATTGGCTCCCGGTGTCGAATTCGTGGATCGCGAGCTCGGCGTGGGCATCGTGAGAAAGCTGACAGATGAAGGCATCGTCGTTGCTTTCGGCGATGCGGAAAAGCTCATCCCAAGAAAAAAGCGCGAGGGCGGCTACAAAAAAGACGGCTTCAAGAAGGATGGACATCGTAAGGATTTCAAAAAGGAAGCCTTCAGCGCAGCGAAGCCGATGGAAAAGAAGGTATTCACCTTCGATGCACCTCTGCCGGATGCAAAGCCGACCGGTTTCAAAAAGAGAGAAGCGGCTGTCGGTCTGGAGGTCACGGATGAGACGCTCGGTAAGGGCACCATCACCCGCATCACAGAGCGCGGCACGTATGTCACTTATGATGCGACAGGTGAGCGCATCCTCTATCCGATGGGACTTCCGTCGAAGCTTTTGAAGACAGCATTCCCGGAAGTGAAGAAGGAAACGAAAAAAGAAGCGCCGAAGGGACAGGCGCGCACCTATACAGTGCCGGCAGCTGACAGACCGGCTCCGAAGCCGAAGGTGGAAGTCCGTCCGGTCAAGGAAACGCACCGCGGCAATACCCACTATATCGAGATCGGCGTAGGCACGCCCGTTGTCTCCTCTGTGTATGGACAGGGCGTCATCACAGACATTGCGGATGGCAAGCTCGTCGTAGACTTTGGAAATACGGAGCAGTCCTTCTTCTATCCGAAAGCCTTCGCGGAAGGCCAGATCGAAGTGGTGGAAGACTAGTGGCTGGGGAGAAGATTTCCTCTCGGTCTGTAAGACAAAAAGGGGCTGTGAAGAAATGAGGATTCATTTCTTCACAGCCCCTTTTTGCGCGCTAAGGAAAGGCGGATTCATTGCAGAGTATAATCGGAAAGGGGACATTGGTAG
>JAIJLI010000403.1 GCA_022722495.1 Dialister sp.
ACCTCTTAGCCTTCCCCCTTGGGGAAGGGGGACCGCGTCAGCGGTGGATAGGGTGCTTTCGTAAACAGCTCACTTGTGCAAAAACGTTTTTCCATCTGCATCATCTGTCTTTCATACCGCCAGTGCCCTATCCGCCCCTTCGGGGCACCTTCTCCTCGAGGGGAAGGCTGACGATACGGGAATACAGTCAGCCAAAATGGCGGCGAAGCCGCCGCCGGAACCCGTTGAACCCCGTAGCTTGAAAGCAGGGATGAGTGGTTTCGAGTAGCTGGTGACTGCTTACCACTTTCGGGCATCGCCCTTTATAAAAATCGGCGCGAAGCTATGCATAAAAATTCTTGCAAACGCTGATCCTGCGATTGAATCAGCGTTTTCTTAATACAGCACCGGGATCCAGTACGCTTCATTTCCTGCGATGCGTTCATCGCTGAAGCGGGCGTAGAGTGCGGAGGGCGTATCGCCCAGCATGAAGCAGGAGAGGGTCACATAGCCTTCCATGATACCGACATCCGTCTTCGTGATGATCTTCTGCTGCGGGACGCAGCGCTGTACGAGATTCGAATCACTGTCCCGCGCCACCACATAGTCATCGCTGTCTATTTTCTTCCGGTAGATCGTCTCCCCGCGGCCATTGATGATCTCGATCCCGCGCCCTTCGCGGCCCCAGATGGGCTTTCTGATCCAGAGAGAATCCTCGGGCATATCTCCGAGCCTGAAATCACGCTGGAAATAGCTTTCCGGAAGGTAGGTGCGGATGATCTCCTTCTCCTTCTCCGTGAAGAAGGCGGGGCTCTTTTCCATCAGCGCATAGATGAGCGCCTGAAAACCCTTCGACTGCATGATGAGCGACTCCGGCGGATTCATCATATGGAATTTTCCCGCCTTGTACCCATCCATCAAAAGCTCTCCCAGAGAGGACGCATCCTGATCCGCCGTCTCTTCGATGAGGATCTCCATCGGATGCATGCGATAGAGGAAGGAGACGGTCCTCCCGTCAGGAAGCGCGAGGCTTCCGTCCTCCATCACCGCCAGATGGTAGAAGGACTCGAAGACGATGGTGTCTCTCATCGAGGGATCGATCGCATCCTGCATCGCCTGCATGAGGAAGCGCGTCGTCCCGAGGTCCTCCACGTAGTCATCGAAGCACGAAAACAGCATCGGATGCGCGAGCAGCTCCTCGCGGCTCTTTCCGCCTGAGCAGCGAAGGAAAATATCCTTCATCCAGCTCCGCAAACGATCCCACTCACCTTCATTCGGATCCTCTTTGAAGAAATACCGCGCCGCGACACCATTCGCATAGTAGGCCTCGATCTCCGCACATGGCGTGTCCGCATTGATCTCCACCATCTGGATCCTCCCCGACTGATCCATCACGTAGTCAAAGCGCGAGAGCCAGCTCGGAAGATCCTTCATCGCATTGCCTTCGTGAAGGTACCTTCGCATCTTCTTCGGGATCTCCATCTCATCGAAAAATTCATCGCTCTGCGACTGAAAACGCCGGACGGCCTTTGCGAAGATCGCATAGAGCGCCGCACTCACCCGCCGGAGGAGATCCGCCTGTTTCTTCTCGATCACGAGCGGCAGATGCGTCGGATAGCGGAAGGGATAGCCCGGATACTCGACATAGGGAAATATCGTCCGATCAATGTCATCCATGTATGTTTTTTCCATCAGGAGGCACCTCCGCTTCTCACGCCCGCACCGCCGAAGCCGGTCTTGCCGCCGGCTGGCGCACTGACAGAGGTCTTTCCCGCGGGCGGCTGCCCCTGCTTCACTGCCGTCCCCGCCGCCGTCCCTGCGGCCGCACCCGGCTGCTGGGTCTGCGTGTACGCCGGACGCTTGTCATTTAATACATTGCCCGTATTCCTGTCATAATGCCCCTGATAGCCGCCGATGCCATGAAAGAGGAAGTAGCTCATCAGCATCATCGGAAGGAGCGAGGACATCCCGGAAACGTAGTTCAAGTTATCATTCTCGTCACGGCGGAATGTGACCTCGTCCCCATTACCATACTTCGCCGTCTCTGTGCCATCCTCATTCTTGATGAGATGGTACGTGCGGCCATTCTCATCCGTCAGCGCCTCCCCCTTCGGAGCCTCCTGTCCGCAGCCCGCCAGCATGAGCGGCGCACTGACTGCCGTAAAAGCCGCAAGGATCGCAGCTGTCTTCGAACTGATATGGATCATGATGGATCCTCCTTCTTTGGGTACAATCATTTATTTATATTATAGCATAAAAACAGCACGCCTCAGCCAGCTTCGCCGATCTGCCAAGCGCTGCCGCCGCACCTTTGATCCCACGCAAAAAAGAGCCGCGATCTCTCACGACTCTTTCTCTTATACCGGCCGCTTATTCGTCGGCAAGTTCACTGGTGACGACGCGGCGCAGGCCCTGAAGGGCGTGGGACTGCAGTCCCGCTGCCGCATGACCGGCATTCAAGAGCTGCTGATCCGTGGCATCCAGCTTCAGCTGGTTGAAATTGATATTTTTCACGGCCGCCTTGCCGTCAGCTTTGGTTCCGTTTTCGACACGGACCTGAAGTACGA
>JAIJLI010000404.1 GCA_022722495.1 Dialister sp.
GCAGCAGCTTCTTGCTCTTCGGCACAGCGCTGCATTCCTTGACCTTGACGGCGCGGAAGTCAGACTTGCTGAAGGTATCGAAATCTACGAAATCCTGGAAGAGAGGTTCGATCTCTACCTTGGAGAAATCAATGGCTTCTTCTGCTTCTTCCATATCAGCCGCTGCGGCTTCTGCCTCTTTAGCGACCTTCTTCTCGAGCGCCGTTTCCGGTTTCATCGCCGGGAAGAGGAGAATGTCGCGAATGCTTGCAGAATTCGTCATCAGCATGAAGAGACGGTCAAGACCGATACCGAGACCGCCGGTCGGAGGCATACCATATTCGAGAGCCGTCAGGAAATCTTCATCGATCGGATGCGCTTCATCATCACCGTGCTTTCTTTCCTCGACCTGCATCTCGAAACGCTGTCTCTGGTCGATCGGATCGTTCAATTCCGAGAAGCCGTTTGCGAGTTCGCGGCCATAGATGTAGGACTCAAAGCGGATGGTATAGCGCGGATCGGCCGGGTCGAGCTTGGAGAGCGGGGAGACTTCGATCGGGTGACGGGTGATGTGGACCGGCTGGATCAGGTGTTCTTCTGCATAGGCATCGAAGCATTCTGCCAGGATCTTGCCAAAGCCATCAAATTCACTGTATTCTACATGCAGACGGTCAGCGATAGCACGTGCATCATCGATGGTTTTGCATGCATCGAAGTCTTCATGGGTTGGCGTATATTTCTTCACAGCCTCTGCCATGGTGAGTCTTGGCCATGGAGCCTTGACATCGATTTCTGTATCCTCGTACTTGAACTTGGTCGTACCGTAGGCAGCCATCGCACAGGCTTCTACGATCTGTTCCGTCTGGTTGATGACGTCTTCGATATCCCCATAAGCCTGGTATGTTTCGATAGCGGTGAATTCCGGATTGTGGCGGGTATCCATGCCTTCGTTTCTGAAGTTTCTCGTGATCTCGAAAATTCTTTCATAACCGCCGACGAGCAGTCTCTTCAAATAAAGTTCCGGCGCGATACGCAGATACATGGTCATATCGAGAGCATTGAAATGGGTGGTGAATGGCTTCGCATTTGCACCGCCATACAGCGGCTGGAGGACCGGAGTCTCGACTTCGAGGAAGCCGTGATCCGTATACCACTGTCGAATGGCGCGCATCATAGCCGCACGCTTGACGAAAGTATCTTTGACTTCCGGATTGACCATGAGGTCAAGGTATCTCTGGCGATAGCGCTGTTCCTTGTCGGTGAGACCATGCCATTTTTCCGGCAATGGGCGCAGCGACTTGGACAGCATCGTGAAATGCAGGACGCGAACAGTGAGCTCACCGGTGTGGGTCGTGAAAACGACACCTTCGACACCAAGGATATCACCGAGATCGACGAGTTTAAAGAGAGCCCATTCATTTTCCGGCAGCTCATCTTTTCTGAAATAGAGCTGGATATCGCCGCTCTGGTCACGCAGGACACAGAATGCGGTCTTGCCCTGCCCGCGGCGGATCATGATACGGCCAGCGAGGCGGACATGAGTTTCATTCTTTTCGAGCTCCTCAGCCTGCTGTCTGATGTCAGATGCATGGTGATCGTAGTCAAACTTCTGACCATATGGTTCTACGCCGAGCGCACGGATCTTCTCCAGCTTTTCACGACGGATCAGCATCTGGTCATTCAGCTTCGGCCCGTTATTCTGATTCATTTTCTCTGTCATTTTTACCCTCATTTTATAAATAGCACAAAAAGGGTCCAGAGTCCCGTGCACCGAGAGAGGACACTTTTGAAAAAGCCCGTCCTGCTTCCGTACCTTGAATCCTGAACCCTGCATCGCCAGATAATGGCGGATTGTGCAGGATGAAAAATCATTTTAATTATCTTTGATCTCGATGACCTTGTACTTCAGTACACCGGTCGGAGCATCCGCTTCGACGATATCGCCCGCTTTCGCACCGACAAGGGCACGACCGACCGGAGATTCATTGGAAATCAGTCCTTCGAAAGGATTCGACTCGGTGGAGCCGACGATGGTGACGGTTTCCTGCACATGCTCTTCCATATCTTCGATAACGACGGTAGAACCGACATCTACACGGTTCTTCGTTCCCTTTTCAATGACCTGTGCTGTACGGATCTGCTGTTCAAGCTGCTGGATGCGACCTTCGAGGAACGCTTGTGCATTCTTCGCTTCATCGTATTCGGAGTTTTCCGAAAGGTCGCCCATGGCAATGGCTTCTTTTAGACGCTGCGCGACTTCCGCACGTTTGACACTGCGGAGTTCGTCGAGCTCCTTCTGCATATTTTCAAGGCCTTCTTTAGTGACCAGGGTACGCTGCATTTCTGCCATGACAATTTGCCTCTTTTCTGAATAATTTTATTCCTTATATGGGGGATCCCATGGGAAGTCATATTTAATAGTATATAGCAAATATAAACGGAGTGTCAAGGAAAGCGGGGACTGATGTAAGTGTCAAGTTTTCCTCGGTAATTCATTTGACTGTCGATAATTACTATCTCCGTGGCTTCGGTTTAATCAGTATTTCTGTATCGCTTTGGCAAG
>JAIJLI010000020.1 GCA_022722495.1 Dialister sp.
GAACAC
This sequence comes from Dialister sp., assembly GCA_022722495.1. Taxonomy (GTDB): domain Bacteria; phylum Bacillota; class Negativicutes; order Veillonellales; family Dialisteraceae; genus Dialister. The sequence continues at coordinate 7 of JAIJLI010000020.1, forward strand.
AAGGCAGCCTGCCTTTTTTGCGTCTTCAATGCCGGAGATGACTTCGCCGGAGGAATGAGAAGCCGGGTATCCTTCGGAGGCGAGCACGACATCGACGGCGCAGGCTTTCTTCCAGACGACAGCTTCGTCGGAGAGCGTACCCTGGACGCAGTCGAGCATGACGCGAGCGAGATCGCCGTCAAAGAGCGGGAGGACAGCTTCTGTTTCCGGATCCCCGAAACGGCAGTTGAATTCTACCACCTTCGGCCCTTCGCTGGTGATCATGAGACCGGCATAGAGGCAGCCTTTGAAGGGGTAGCCTTCCTTCTTCATGGCCGCTACGATCGGACGGAGGATGCGGACATTGACTTCTTCGCACATTTCTTTGGTCATGACCGGTGCAGGAGCATAGGCACCCATGCCGCCTGTATTCGGTCCTTTATCGAAGTCAAAGATACGCTTGTGATCCTGCGCGGAAATCATAGGGACGACGTTCGTCCCGTCACAGAAGCAGAGCATGCTGGCTTCTTCGCCTTCCATGAATTCTTCGATGACGACCGATCTGCCGGCACCGCTGAAGGTATGCCCTTCGAGCATATCCTTCACAGTGTCGATGGCTTCTTCTTCGCTCTGTGCGATGATGACGCCCTTGCCGGAGGCCAGACCGTCAGCCTTGATGACGATCGGATAGGTATCATTGGCTTTGAGGTAAGCGATGGCTTTTTCTTCATCATCGAATGTCTCATATGCAGCTGTCGGGATGCCATATTTCTTCATGAGAGCTTTCGCGAATCCTTTGGAGCCTTCGATGCGGGCCGCTGCCTTGGACGGGCCAAAGAAGGCCATGCCTCTCTTTTCAAATTCATCCGCAAGGCCCTCGGTCAGGACGGTCTCCGGACCGGCGACGGTGAGGTCGACCTGCATGAGGCGGGCGAAGTCGATGATATCATCATTTCCTTTGATAGGAATGAGTGATGCGACATCGCTCATTCCATCATTGCCCGGGACGACATAGACGTCCGTCACCGACGGACTCTGCGATAATTTCCAGAGCAGCGCGTGTTCTCTGCCGCCGCTCCCAATCACTAAAACTTTCATACGATCTTCCTCTCTCAGCTATGGCGGAAATGACGATGTCCGGTGAATACCATCGCAATGCCATATTTATTTGCCATATCAATGGACTCCTGATCTCTGATGGATCCGCCCGGCTGGATGACAGCCGTGATGCCTGCCTTTCCTGCGGCTTCAATGGTGTCGCCAAAGGGGAAGAATGCATCGGAGCTCATGACGGAGCCCTTCGCTTTTTCGCCTGCTTCTGCGATCGCGATGTCAGCAGAGCCGACACGGTTCATCTGGCCGGCACCAACGCCCAGGGTGGTGTCCTGATTTGTGAGGACGATCGCATTCGACTTCACGTGCTTGACAATGACCCAGGCAAATTCCAGTGCTTTCCATTCTTCTTCCGTCGGCGCTCTGTCAGTGACGACCTTGCAGTCCGCGCGGGTCTCTGTGCTGTTGTCCGGTGTCTGGATCAGGAGGCCGCCGGATACCTTGTGCAGCTGCAGCTCTTCATGCGTAAGGGACGGTACTTCGATCAGGCGGATATTCTTCTTCGTTTCCAGCACTTCCAATGCTTCCTTGGAGAATTTCGGCGCCATGACGACTTCGAAGAAAATCGGTTTCATTTCTTCTGCCGTTGCCTTGTCGCATTCGCGATTCATCGCGACGATACCGCCGAAAGCAGACTTGCTGTCAGCTGCGAAGGCTTTCTTGAATGCATCGAGTGCATTCTCCCCAAGTGCGCAGCCGCATGGGTTTGTGTGCTTGATGATGGCGCAGGCCGGCTGGTCTTTCCATTCGCTGGCCAGATCCCAAGCCGCTTCCATATCGACGATGTTGTTGTAAGAGAGTTCTTTGCCGTGCAGCTGTTTCGCATCCGCGATGCCGCCCTTCACTTCCGGATCTTTGTAGAAAGCGGCTTTCTGGTGCGGGTTCTCGCCGTAGCGCAGGTCCTGTACTTTCACATACGCTTTGCTGTAGATGTCCGGCAGGGTATCTTTGCTGCCATTGACTTCCTTCGTCATATAGTCAGCGATCGCGCAGTCATAGAGTCCGGTATGCAGGAAGGCTTTTCTGGAGAGATCCAGACGGAAATCTTCGGTGAGCGTATCTGATTTGATGCGTTCCAGAATGTCGCTGTACTGGGACGGATCGACAACGATGGTGACGTATTTGTAATTCTTTGCTGCCGCGCGAACCATGGATGGGCCGCCGATATCGATATTCTCGATCGCTTCAGCGCGGGTGACATCCGGCTTGGCGATGGTTTCACGGAAGGGATACAGGTTGACAGCGACAAGATCGATGCCGGTGATCCCATGCTCCTTCATTGCTTTCACATGGTCCGGGTTATCACGGATGGCAAGGATGCCGCCATGGATCATAGGATGCAGTGTCTTCACGCGTCCGTCCATCATTTCCGGGAAACCGGTCACTTCAGAAACGGACTTGACCGGAATGCCGGCATCCGCAATGGCTTTCATCGTGCCGCCGGTGGAAATGATCTCCACGCCCAGTTCATGAAGGCCTTTTGCAAATTCTACGACACCGGTCTTGTCCGATACGCTGATCAGTGCTCTTTTAATTGCCATTGATATTCCTCCTTTTATTGATGGGTTCAGGGTTCAGGGGCGGCGCATCATAAAATAGAAGCGTCGCAGAGTAGACATAATGGCGATGCCCGAAAATCGTATTCAAGTCACCAGTCACTCGAGGCTCCTAATCCCTAACCACTAGTCACTTTCCCCTATGCATCCCCGTCACATGATGTCCTTCTACATGGAGTTCATCACGGCAGTAAGCTGCTACGGTGCGAACGTAGGCGGGGTGCTCCTGCTCAAGGATGCGATCTGCAAGTGTGTCTTCGGTGTCATCGTCGTAGACAGGCACAGCGACCTGCGTGATGATCGGGCCGTCGTCAAGACCGGTGCCCACGAAGTGGACGGTGCAGCCTGCGACTTTTACGCCCGCTTCGATCGCCTGACGCTGGGCATGAAGTCCACGGAAGCTCGGGAGAAGCGCCGGATGGATATTGATGATGCGGTTCGGGAATGCATTCACAAGCTCTTCCCCGCAGATACGCATATATCCCGCAAGGCAGATGAGGTCTGGCGCATAGAACTTGGCAGCAGACAGAATGGCTGCATTGAAGTCCGCCTTGGTCGCGAAGTCTTTGCGTTCGAGAACCGTCGCAGGTACATTCCAGCGCTTGGCGCGTTCAAGGACCTGGGCATCGGCATGGTCGCAGATCACGCCGATCACAGTGCCGTCAATGGTACCATTGACCGTCGCTTCATGGATGGCTTCTGCATTCGATCCCCGGCCGGAAGCGAAAATCAAAATTTTCTTACTCATGGAAAAGACCACCTGTCACAATGACATCCTGCTCGCCTTTCGTGATCTCGCCGACTTCGTAGACCGGTTCTTCGATGGCTGCAAGGATTTCCTTCGCCTTTTCGGCTTCTTCACGGCTCATGATAAGGAGCATGCCAAGACCGCAGTTGTAGGTGCGGTACATTTCATGCGCTTCGACGCCGCCTTCACGCTGCAGGAACGGGAAGATCGGAAGCATCGGCCATTTGTCCGCATCGAGGACCGCGCGGGTGCCTTTCGGAAGTACGCGCGGGATATTGTCATAGAATCCGCCGCCCGTGATGTGTACCATACCATTGACTTTCGCGCCTTTCAGCACCGGAAGTACAGGTCTTGGATAGAGACGGGTCGGGGTAAGGAGGACTTCGCCAAGCGGCTTGTCGAAGCCTTCATAAGTTTCTTTGAGCGAGAGGCCATTGTCTTTGATGATGCGGCGCACCAGAGAGTAGCCATTCGAATGAACACCCGTGGATGGCAGGCCGAGGATGACGTCTCCTTCCCGGATGTCTTCGCCGGTGATAATGTCTTTGCGATCCACAATGCCGACAGCAAAGCCTGCGACATCATAGTCACCCTTAGCGTAGAAGCCAGCCATTTCTGCGGTCTCACCGCCCAGCAGCGCGCAGCCGGACTCGATGCAGGCATCTGCGACGCCCTTTACGATCTCTGCCATCAGTTCTGGTTCCAGTTTGCCGGTCGCAATGTAGTCGAGGAAAAAGAGCGGACGTGCGCCCTGTACCAGGACATCATTGACACTCATAGCGACACAGTCCTGCCCGATGGTATCATGGATGCCCATCTCAATGGCAAGGCGCAGCTTCGTGCCGACGCCGTCCGTGCCGGAGACAAGGATCGGATCAGCGGAGAGCTCTTCTTTCAGGCGGAAGAGTCCGCCGAATCCGCCAAGATCCCCCATGACGCCGCGGGTATAGGTCGCCTGTACGGATTTCTTGATCAGCTCTACTTCTCTTTCTCCTGCATCGATATCGACGCCGGCTTCTGCATAGGTCAGGCCTTTCTTCTTTTCAGCCATAGTTCCTCCGTGTATAAATGTATAAATAAAGATGTTAGAAATGGGTTCAGCAGGTTCTATAGGTTCTGAGGGTTCAATGGAAATAGTGCGGCGCATAAATCAAAGCGCCGCATTATTATATGAGGCAATGCCCGCAGCTGGCATGCAATACCGAGGCATCGATTGAAATGCCTGCTCATCTCTCCATTTTGCCAGTAGCACAAAGATTCCTCGACTTCGCTCGGAATGACGATACGAGAAAAACGATACATGCGCTTAGCATGCTGGCCGCTTCGTGGCACCTTGTCCTGCGCCACAAGCAGGAAACCTAATCCCTAATCCCTAGCCACTAATTTATCAGCTATTCCTCATCATCCATGCTTCCGAGGCCGTTGTGCGGAACGTGTTCCGGATAGATGCCATCGAAGCAGGCAAAGCACATATCTTCCTTCTTGATGCAGGAGATCGACTCTGCAAGCCCTTCCAGGGAAAGGTAGTGCAGGGCATCTGCGCCGATCATGGAGCAGATCTCTTCTGTCGAATACTTTGCTGCGATCAGCTGCTTTCTTTCCGCGGTATCGATCCCGAAGAAGCAGGGATACTTGACTGGCGGCGAGCTGATACAGAGCTTGATCTCCTTGGCGCCTGCGTTCCTCAGAAGGTTAATGATGATGCCGCTCGTCGTGCCGCGGACGATGGAGTCATCGATCAATACGATGCGTTTCCCTTCGACATTCATGCGGATCGGGTTCAGCTTCATGCGGACAGCGCGTTCACGCTTTTTCTGCCCCGGCTGGATGAAGGTACGGCCCATGTACTTATTCTTGAGCAGCCCTTCTACGAATGGGATGCCGGAAGCAGCGGCATAGCCAAGAGCAGCGACATTGCCGGAGTCCGGGACGCTCATGACGACGTCTCCGTCGAAACGGCATTCTTCCCAGAGCTTCCTGCCCATATTGAGGCGAGCCTGATAAATGTCCTGTCCATTCATGATGGAGTCCGGGCGGGCAAAATAGATGTATTCAAAAGAGCAGATGCCATGCTTATGAGCATCGACCGGGCAGTACATGGTGGAACGGACGCCATTGTCATCGATGGAAACAATTTCACCCGGAAGGATGTCACGGACGAATTTGGCATCGATGGCATCCAGCGCCGGTGTCTCCGAAGCCAGGACCCAGCCCGTTTCGGTCTTGCCGAGGACGAGCGGGCGATAGCCGAAGGGATCTCGACAGCCATAGAGTGCCTTATTCGTGCAGGCGACGATCGCATATGCGCCGTGGATCTCATCCATCAGTTCTTTGAATTTTTCTTCTTCAGTCGGACGGCGGCTTCTTGCCAGCAGTTTAATGATGACTTCCGTATCCATCGAAGTCGAGAAGGTAGAACCTTCCAAAAGGAGGCGGCGGCGAAGATTCAGTGTATTCACCAGATTGCCGTTATGCGCGAGTGCCATGGGGCCATCGATGCTGTCTGCCTGCAGCGGCTGGACATTCGCCGGGATGGAAGAGCCAGTCGTGGAATAGCGCACATGGCCGATGCCGATGTGACCTTCCTTTTCCGGCAGGTTGCGGAATACTTCCGTTACAAGTCCCATGCCGCGGAAGGTCTCCATTTCCTTGCCGTCAGTGACGGTGATACCGGCACTTTCCTGCCCGCGGTGCTGCAGGGCAAAGATACCATAGTACACTTCATGCACCGCCGACAGATCATGGTCGAAAATGCCGAAGACGCCGCACTCTTCATGGGGTTTGTCATCATAAATTTCTGTACTTTTGTACATTCGGGAATTCTCCTATACATATAAATGGTGACTAGTGACTGGTCTCTAGCTTCCAGCTCCTAGCTACTAGTATTGCGTATTTCGATGAAGAGAACTTTCAATCGGCATACAAATGCAGTCAGAATGAGCGTCGTAGCGACCTGCTTCTCCCTTCTGGGGAAGCAGCGAAGGCAATATGTGCAAGCGAACTGGATTTTTAGGAGCGTAGCGACACTAAAATCCAGTGAGACGCCATTTCGAGCGCAGCGAGATGGGGCATGCCAGCGGTATAGTATAATGTTGAATAGTCCGATACTATCGATATTCCAACACTTTCAGGCAATACCGCTACGTAGCCCCCTCTCCCCTTCGGGGAGCTCCCCCGATGGGGAGCCAAGACATTCCACCACTTCTCACGAAGTCCAGAAGTTAACAAATCGCTATACTAGTCCCTAGTCACCAGCTACTAGTCCCCAATCTTAAAATTTTTCGCCGGTCAGAAGTTCATAGGCTTCTTTATAGATATCGATGGTCTTATCGATGATCTCCTGCGGTACGGTATCTCCCGGATGAGCCTTCAGATAGTCTCTTACAAACTGCTTGTCATAGGAAGGCTGTCCATGGCCTGCTTCATAGCCCTTTGCCGGCCAGAAGCGGGAGTTATCCGGTGTGAGCATTTCATCACCGAGGACGATGTTTCCATTTTCATCGAGGCCGAATTCAAATTTCGTGTCCGCAATGATGATGCCTCTTTCCAGTGCATAGTCCGCGCACTTGTTGTAAAGAGCCAAGGTCAGTTCAGACAGCTTTTCCATGTATTCCTTGCCTTTTCCCGGGAAGAAATGGTTTACCCATTCTTCACCCTCCTCCATGGAAATGTTCTGGTCATGTTCACCCGCCGGTGCTTTGGTGGATGGGGTGAAGATCGGCTGCGGAAGCTTCTGGCATTCCTTCAGTCCTTCTGGCAGCTGGATGCCGCAGACTTTGCCGTCCTTCTGATAGCCTTCCCAGCCGGAACCGGTGATGTAGCCACGGACGATGCATTCGACCGGGATCATGTTGAGCTTCTGTGTCTTCATGGAGCGGCCTTCAAATTCCGCAGTCTGGAAGAATTCCGGCATATCTTTGGTGTCGATGGAGATCATATGATTCAGCACGATGTCTTTCGTGAGATCGAACCAGAACTTGGACATGCGGTTCAGCACACAGCCTTTTTCGGGGATCGGGCATTTCAGGATGTTGTCAAAAGCAGAAATGCGGTCGGTGCAGACCATGACGAGGCTGTCACCGAGGTCATACAGTTCACGAACTTTGCCGGATTTGAATGGTTTATATTCTTTCATTTGGTATTCTCCTTTTGGACTTCATATCGTTTATTCAATCATAGTAAGACTAGTGACTAGGGACTAGGAACCGGGGGCTAGAGACTAAAAGATCGTAAGGCTGGAAGACATCTGACGTCTAATGTCTAATGTCTCAGGCAGGCATCGCCCCATATATATTCGCGGCGCTTCTATCTTTTTATGCGCCGCACCGCCATTTCGCATTTCTCATTTCTAATTTCTCATTCAATCAAGGCTTTCATCCGCCTTCAAAGGACGCCCCGCCCCTCGGGCTAACCCTGACTCCTTATCTTCCTAATTCCTTCTGCAGTTTTGCGTCTTTTTCAAAAATTTCTTTGGCTGCCTTTTCACGATAAGCCTTGTATTTCTGGAAAAGATCCGGATCCGATACCGCACCGATCTCTACAGCGAGGAATGCTGCATTCTTGGTGCCATCGATCGCCACTGTAGCGACCGGGATCCCGGAAGGCATCTGCACGATAGAGAAAAGCGCATCCATACCGTCGAGCTTGGCGCCGGAAAGCGGTACACCGATGACCGGCTTCAGTGTCAGGCTGGCTACGACCCCCGGCAGAGCAGCTGCCATACCAGCGCCTGCGATGAAGGCGCCGACGCCCTTTTCTTCTTCTGCGGCTACAAAGTCTGCGAGCTTTTTCGGCGTGCGGTGAGCCGATGCGATCGTCACGTCATACGTGACCCCGAAGTCGTCAAGAATAGAAAATGCCTTCTTCATGACCGGCAGATCGGAATCACTTCCCATAACAATCCCTACATGCATGATGATTTCCTCCCTCTTATGGCATGCGCCATAAAACAAAAATACTCCTCTGCAAATCAGCTGCGCATCAGACGCACAGCCTCTCTACAAAGGAGTTTTCTATGAGATACTCTTATAAGGATGGCATGGCAAATACACAAGGGCGCACGCATGCCTGCCATGTGGCACTTGTTTCCGCAAAGCCAGCTACTGTACGACATCTTTGCTCCCTCCTGCATGATAGAAAAAGCCTGCGCCCTTCTACTGCACAAGCCAGCTATCCATGCCCCTCTCAACCATGAAATATCCTTAATCATTCTAATATTTCTATTTTCTCTTGTCAATGATATCGAGCGCTTCTGCGCTCTCTTGCGTATAGAAATCGTAAAATATAATGGGAGAGTAAAGTGCGATTTAGAAATCCCAATCTATCACTATTGCCACTCTCATAGCTTGTGATTTGAGATTTATAATTTGCCGGTAGAACCAACGGAGATGCGCGTATTGACATGACGAAAAAGGGGGGATCGGGGAAAGACCGGTCTCCTAGTCTCTTCGTCCCCTGCCGCCACTTGGCAGGAGCCCCTTCTCCTCTTCATACCGATCGAGCGTGTCATTGTATTCCTTTTCCGTCAATGCCTTCATGATCTCACGGCGAAGCGCCGTCGCCTGTGGCAGGCCGTTGAAATAACGGCTCGCATGCGCGCGCATCTCGCGGACCGCCGCATACTCTCCTTTCTCAAGGACAAGACAGTGGAGATGCTCCCGGGACATAGCAAGGCGCATTTCCCAGGAGGGCGGATCCATGATCTCTCCCGTCTCCAGATACGTATCGACAGCTTTGAAGATCCACGGATTTCCCCACGCCGCGCGGCCGATCGCTACCGCGGCACAGCCTGTCTCCTCCATAAGGCGCTTCGCTGACGGCCCATCTACCACGTCGCCGTTGCCGATGACGGGAATGTGTACGGCAGACACTACCTTCGCGATCATCGCCCAGTCAGCCTCTCCCTGATAGAAGTCCTCCCGCGTCCTGCCATGCACGGTGATTGCTGCAGCGCCGGCCTCTTCGACCGCGCGTGCAAGCTCTATGCAGTTCTCCGTGTCCCGCGACCACCCGAGACGCATTTTCACGGTGACCGGTACATGGACGGCCTCTGCCATCGCCTTCACGATAGACTGGGCCAGAGGGATATTCTTCATCAGTGCAGAACCATCGCCATTCTTGACCACCTTCTGCATGGGACAGCCCATATTGATATCAATGATGTCCGGCCCTACCTTTTCCATTTCCTTCGCACCGAGTGCCATGATCTCCGGATCACTTCCGAAGAGCTGCAGCGCGACCGGGTGCTCGCCGGGATCAATCTTCAGCATATCCTCGGTCTTTTCATTTTTATAATACAGGCCCTTGGCACTGACCATTTCCGCCGTCGTCAGAGCAGCTCCCATACGATGGGCAATGACGCGATACGCTAGATCGCTCACGCCCGCCATCGGGGCGAGCAGCGCCCAGCCGTCCAGTCGGACGGCTCCGATACTTGGTTTCTTATACATGTGGTTGTTTCTCCGTTCGTTCAACGGGTTTCCGGATATTCATGCCTTTGGAGCGATTCGCCCCAAAGGCGATATGCGAAAGAGACTTCGCATATCCTAAGACGCTTTCGCCCGCGGCCGCGGCGCGAAAATAACGAATGCCGCCTATCCGATATGGCAGGACAGTACGCATACGGCCTCGCTGCTTGCATCACCGTTTCTTCCCGTCTCTCATCTCCGGTTACTTTTCATTGTATTTTTTCAAAAAGGCTTTAAAGAAGCTGACCGGCACTCCGAGATGCTCGGTCGGCATGCGTTCATCGACCTGATGTGCTTCGCCCCACTGCTCCGTCTTTAGGCGGCCGCTGAAACGGAAGACATTATCCGATACCTTCGCGTAATTTCGAGAGTCAGACGCCCCCAGCATGAGATTCGGCACGATGAGGGTTTCCTTGCCGAAGATATCATAGATGGTCTCGCTCATCAGATGGTATGCTTCACTTTCGACACTGCCAGCCGGCTTCGGATCCTCTGCGAAAGTCGCTTTCACCTGTACATCACAGGGCATGATGGACTCCAGATAGTGCTTGACCGATTCCACCGTATCCCCCTGCAGGATGCGCACGCTCATCGTGGCTTCCGCATGAGAGGGCAGAACATTCGCCTGTGCGCTCGCTTCTGCCATGGTCACAGCGAAGGTCGTGTGGAGCTTCGCATCCAGCTCCCGGTCGTGCTTCGCCAGCTTCACGATATCATCCCAGTGCTTCTTGGGATGCGCGTAGATCTTTGCCAGTTTTTTATCAGCCGACTCCGCCAGCGCTTTCAGGTGCGCTTTCACCAGCGGGGTCAGGCGATAGGGCATCGGGTGGGCTTCCACGGCGGCTATCGCGCGAGCGACATCCCCCAGCACGGTTCCTTTCCCCGGTTTGCTGGCATGACCGCCTGCCCCCTCCTTATAGAGGACATATTCATTCGGTGCTTTTTCTGCCAGCCCCACCAGCGCTACGGGACGTTCATTTCCATGATATCCGACAGCTTCCACATGCCCGCCTTCATCGAAAATACAGTACGCCTTGACACCGTGGTCTTCGAGATACTTCGCCGCAAGTACAGAGCCCTTCTTGTCATCGGTGCACTGCACCTCTTCATCGTGGCCAAAAGACAGATAGATATCGAAATCAGGATCAAAGCCTTCTTCCAGAAGCTCTGTGATCGCATCCATTTCTGATGTCAGGACTGACTTGCAGTCCTCTGTACCGCGTCCATAAAGGCATCCATCAGCGATCTCACCGGCAAAGGGTGGATGGCTCCACTGCTCTTCATGCGGCGCAGGCACTACATCCTGATGCGCCATGAAGATGACCGGCTGCTTTTCCGCATGCGATGACTTCCAGTGGAAAAGCAGGCTTGCCTTCCCGATCGTCGTGACTTCGAGCTTTTCAAAAATCAAAGGATAGGCTTCCTGCAGAAACCGGTGCAGCCTGTCAAACTCGCTCCAGTCCGTGCTCGCATCATTGACCGAGGAAACGGTCGGGATCTGGACGATGCCCTGCAAGTGGGCGATGTATTCTGTATGTTCCATATATACCTCCGAAAAAAAACAAGAGGGGCATTCCTGCCCCTCCTTATTTTATTACATTATTATAGAGAATGATAGTAGAAAAATAGGTCCCAGAAAAATCACCCTCAGCGATCACTATTTTTTCAACTGATCGAAGAGGTCTCTGTGATACCACTTTTCGGAAATCTTCTTCAGTGTGCCATCCTTGGAGAGTTTTTCGAGAGCCGCTTCGATCTCATCAGCCAGCTTCTGTTCATTTTTGTTCACGATGACGACAGTCTCATTGACTTTGATCGGCTTATCCAGAGAAACGATCTCGAAATTCATGGCCTTCGCGATATCTTCCACGCCAAGGTTATTCGGGTACACCAGTGCATCATACTGACCATTCTTCAGAGAAGTCAGACGTTCTGCCGGAGTGAGCCCGTCCTGGATCGGTACTTCTTTCAGAATGTTGTCATGTGCTGCATTCCAGTCCGTCAGCACCTTATAGATACCGCCATTCGGAGTATTCGGTACCAGCTTGCCGCCGCCCTTCACCACATCCTCGAGGCTCTTGTACTTCGCTGCATTTTCCTTGCTCATGTACACTTCGACAGAGGAAACGCCGATCGGTGTCTTCGGGACGATGTAATCCTTTTCACGACGCGCTGTGCGATAGTAGCCGCCGGAAGCGACCTTCGCATCGCCGGACTCCATCATGACGTCCTGTGTCTCCGGCGGGACGGCCTGGATATCCAGGTGGTAGGACTTCAGGTTCTTATTGACTTCCTGCCAGATATCATATTCATAGCCCTGCAGCTTGCCATTTTCATCAGCCCAGGAAAGCGGACGCTCCGTGCTCGAGAGCACCAGCTTCACCGATGTCTTGCCGTCAGCGGATGCCTCTTTGGAAGAAGCGGCCTTCTGATCTCCGCCGCAGCCGGCGAGAAGTCCGATGGAAAGAGCTGCAGCAGCAGCGATGGCAGCAAATCTCAGAGATGTTTTCATGATGTATTCCTCCTTGAGTAAATGATATACGAAAGACTTGATTACGGCTGGCCCTCTGACTCCTGACAGCCATCATGATTTCTCGTAAAACTGATGGAAAGCCGGAGCAGAGATACCAAGGAAAAGCAGGCAGCCTGCCAGACCCCATTTCAATTCATCGAGTTCTCTTGCGATCCGCTTGCCCATTCTTCCTCATCCTTTCTTTGCCAAACAAAAAGCTCCCGTCCCATAAGGGACGAGAGCCATAGCTTCGTGTTTCCACCCAATTTCATACACCTGTCACCAAGTATACCTTAAAAGGTTCTAACAAACCCTGACCCTGTATCGGGAGTTCCCGGGAAGACCTACTATCGCTTCAGCCTGCCAAACTCAGAAATGCACTTCAGCATCTTATCCATGCCCGCTCTCACTCTCCGGACTCGCTTTGCTGTCATCAGACTGCTTACTCTTTCCTTCATCGTTTCGTTGTGTGTACTTTATCACCATTTAGAAGCGGTGTCAAGTACTTTTTTATTTTTGGGTGGTCTTTAGCATATGTGGCAGAAGGTTAGCGATAGATGACCTCAAATTCGCGATCCCCTTTTCGCTCCATCTTAGCCATGCGGCTGTGACCAACCGCGACAGCAAGAAGCGGATAGGTGCCTTCCGGAAGACCGAGAGCCTTCACATAGTCCGCGTCGTGACCCAGATGACGGATGAAGCCGTAGAGGACGACAGAGCCGAGACCGAGGTCGGAGGCTTTCAGGTGGATATGCTCAGCGATGATGCCGGCATCGAATTCCTTCAGGTAATCAAAGGCCTCCTTCGTCTCGCAGATGAAAATGAGCACCGGCGCCTCAAAGAACATATGCGGCTTGCCGAGCTTTTCTTCCGCTTCCTTGTCGATGGCAGAAAGCAACGCTGGATCTGTCACGACGCAGAGGGTATAGCCCGCATCATTGTGCTTTCCGACAGAAGAAGCAAGCGCCGCTTTCACCAGCGCGGCAAGGTCTTCCTTCGAGACCGGCTCGTCCGTATAGGAACGGATGGATTTACGAAGTGCAAGTACCTGATCAAATTCCATGATGATCTCCTTTTTGAAAATGGTAACTGCTGCCAGATGACAGTTCGCAGATATCAGATGTCTGATTCCCAGGCCCTATCTCTGCAGTAAATTTGTCAATATGACCCCCGCCATCTCGTAGTCATCGATGCGGACGGCTTTCGGCATTTCTTTTCCCTTTTCGAAAAAGCGAAGAGGGCCGTGATCCAGCTCAGCATGGTCAAGATCCGCGATCTCCAAGGTGAAGGCCTCCTTCTTCCCACGGAAGCCGATACGCTCCGTGGTGATCCAGAGAGCGCCATTGCTGTCTTCCTTCCAAGGACCATTGCTGGGATCCTTGAGGCTTCCCGCCCGGAAGGGCGAGTCTTTGGAAATCACCAGTCCTTTCTCATTGGTACCGGAAAGCTTCATAAGCTTGGCGGATGCGGCAAAATGAAGTGCTTCCCCCTCACGATACTTCACGCTGGCGTAGTCCGGATTGATCTTCGGGAGCAGCCCCTCCTCCTGAATCTTGTAAATGGCATTGCAGCGCTTCGCGATGGTCTGATAGCGATATTTCTCCTTTTCTTTCATCATGTAGCAGGCCTCGATGAGAGACTGGTATAGCTCATAATCCTCATCGGTCATATAGCCTTCCTGATACAGCTCTTCAAAAACTTTGTCGCACGCCATCGCCTGTGCACTGGCGAGCTGCTTGTTGCTGAGGTCCTTCTCCTTCGCGTAATGGATCAGCTCTTCCAGGACATCTTCATCCAATGCATCCTCCAGCACCGCCTCTGCGAGCTTTCCCGCATAAGCGGTGATGAATTCATCTTTGTTCTTGCCAAACAGATCGAAAAACATAGTGTATCCTCCATCATGATGTTTCGGTTTCCTGTCAGCGGGCCCATCGCCTCTTCTTCGTTTATAGTCACCTGCAGTCCGCCGCTAAACTCATTTTTTCTATTATAGCCCATAAAATAATTTTTTGCTTGCAAGATATACCAAGCTTTGCAGAATGATGTTAGAATAAAATAAGAAAAGTAAGTCATTGGCAAATCAGGATCCCCTGTCAAGTCAAATGGCGGGTCTATCCCGCTTTACTTTCATCCAAAGGAGGTACCCCAAATGGAAATCAAAAAAATTCTCGTACCGGTCGATGGTTCGGATGCTTCAAAGCGCGCCTTCAAAATGGCAGTCGATGTCGCAAAGGTTCATGGCGCTGAGCTCGTCGTCACCTGCATCGCTGATGTCAGCGAGGCCGCCTATCCGATCATGGGTGTCACTTTGGATAAAAATGGCTTCATCAATATCAAAGCCAAGGCAGAAAGACTGCTCGCTGCGCTGAAGGAAGAGATCCCGATCGAGCTCGACTATGAGGAGATCGTAGAGACCGGCATTCCGGGTGCCGGTATTACGGAGATCGTAGAGCAGCAGGGCATCGATATGGTCGTCATCGGCAACAGCGGCAAGGGCGCCGTTTCCTCCTTCGTCATGGGGAGTGTCAGTCAGTATGTCATCCACCACGTCAAATGCCCGGTACTCGTCGTGAAATAAAACAATAAAAGGGGCTGTGAAATAACGATCATCTCATTTTCGCGTTCCATCTGCCGCGGGGGACTTGCCGCTCTCATAGGAGTGACCGGGAAACCTTATCCCAGCTGTCTTTCATGCCATAGTCACCCTATCCGCCCCTACGGGGCACCTTCCCCTAAAGGGGGAGGCTGCGATACGAGAATACCATCTCTAAAAAAAGGCGGCGAAGCCGCCACGAGAGCCCTGAACCTTGAACCCTGAACCCTGAACCAAATGAAAGCAAAGTAAAAAGGGGCTGTGAAGAAATG
>JAIJLI010000405.1 GCA_022722495.1 Dialister sp.
TGGTAGCGGGAAGGCTTTCGACTGGAAGAGGCTCGCGGAAAAGAAACGGAAAAAACCATGGTTTCTTGCGGGCGGCCTTACGGCAGAGAATGTTGGAAGGACGATTTCCCTCATCCATCCTGACGTCGTCGACGTATCGTCGGGTGTGGAGTATACAGACAGGAAGGGGAAGGATCCGGAGAAGATAGCGGCGTTTATTCAGGCTGCAAAGAAAGCTGATGCTGGATGCAGAGCTTAGGAGGCATCCTTCTGCTGCCATGGGAAACATATCCTCCCTTCACGACCTGCAGGCTCCATTGTATCCTTAGAGCCCGATCCCAGCCTCACACCTTTCTTCCCATTTTGAATAAAAAACGCTTGACACAAATTCTCTGAGGGTGTATAGTAGCTTCAACTTCATAAAGGCAGTGAAGAGAAGAGTACATGAAGGACGCTGGCAAAGAGAGCTCGGGCAGGTGAAAATGAGTACAGACGAATCCATGGAAGATGGCCTCTGAGCCTGGCATGCTGAATGATGAAGCAGCCCGGGAGCTCCCGTTATAGAGATAGGGTATCAAGGCAATAGCCGGCGTACCTGATAAGGTGTTTTGGAGCGATCCGGACATAAAATTGGGTGGTAACACGAATGACGATCTCGTCCCTTTGATAGGGACGAGATTTTTTTATTGCCCACGCATTGCCACATTTACTATGAAGGAAGAAATAGTGATTGATAGTCCAGAGAGACGCTTTCCTGCGAGCTATCAACAGCCTTTTTTTACAGGAGGAATTCATCATGGCAGACGTAAAACATTATCATTTCGAAACTCTTCAGCAGCATGCAGGTCAGGTACCGGATCCGGTGACCGGCGCCAGAGCGGTTCCGATTTACCAGACCACTTCCTATGTATTCAAGGACGCACAGCAGGCAGAAGACCGATTCGCCCTGAAGGATGCCGGTTATATCTATAGTCGCCTGACGAATCCGACCCAGGATGTACTCGAAAAGAGACTGGCCGCTTTGGAAGGCGGCACGGCGGCTCTCGCTGTTGCTTCCGGGGCAGCTGCTGTCACCTATGCGATCCTGAACATTGCCGGTGCCGGGGATGAGATCGTTTCTGCCTCTACACTGTATGGCGGGACCTATGAGCTCTTCACCGATACCTTGCCGCAGCTCGGCATCACCACCCATTTCGTAAATCCGGATCATCCGGAAGAGATCGAAGCAGCGATCACACCAAAGACAAAGGCAGTCTATATCGAAACGCTGGGGAATCCGGCCATCAATATCCCGGACTTCGATGCCATCCGCGACATTGCTCATGCCCACGGCCTGCCGGTCATCATTGATAATACCTTCGCGACGCCTTATCTCTTCCGTCCACTGGAACATGGTCTGGATATCGTGGTCCACTCCACCACGAAATTCATCGGCGGTCACGGTACGACCTTGGGCGGCGCGATCGTAGAAAATGGCAAGTTCAACTGGAACCAGCCGGAAAGATACCCGCACTTCGCTTCTCCGGATGCTTCCTATCACGGCATCAACTTTGCGACTGACGTACAGGGCGCAGGCTTCGTGACCCGTATCCGTGCGAAGGTTCTCCGTGATACCGGTGCTTGCATTTCCCCGATCTCCTCCTGGTTCTTCATTCAGGGTCTCGAAACCCTGTCGCTCCGTGTAGAACGCCACGTCTACAATGCCACCAAGGTCGCAGAATTCCTCGAAAAGCACCCGAAGGTCGCTAAAGTCAACTATCCAGGTCTCGAATCTTCCCCGTACCACAAGCTGCAGCTGAAATACCTGCCAAAGGGCGCAGGCTCCATCTTCTCCATCGAACTCAAGGATGGCTTTGATGCAGCGAGAAAATTTATCGACAATCTTGAGATCTTCTCTAACCTGGCTAATGTCGGTGACTCCAAGTCTCTTGTCGTTCACCCGGCTTCCACGACCCACCAGCAGCTTTCCCCGGAAGCCCAGCAGGCAGCCGGCATCACCCCGGGCACCGTCCGCATCTCCGTAGGTATCGAAAACATCGATGACCTTCTCGCAGATCTCGAACAGGCACTCTCGAAGATCTAAAAGCGAATGCAGGATCCGATCGATTCCAAAGCAGAATGGAAGACCTATGCGAGATGAGGGGGGATCCCATCTCCTGTAAAAACGCTTACACTGAAGTCCATCAAAACAAAAAGGTGATGTGAAATAACGATCGTCTCATTTTCGCTTTCATGCTGCTGCGGGGGACTTGCAGCTCTAATAGTAGTGACGGGGAAACCTTATTTCGGCTGTCTTTCATACCATGTCTGCCCTATCCGCCCCTGCGGGGCACCTTCCCCTAGAGGGGAAGGCTATTAAGTTAAGCGGCAGAACGTTCTTGGCTCCTCATCGGGGGAGCTCCCCGAAGGGGTGAGGGGGCTGCGTAGCGGTATTACATGAAAGTGTTGGAATATTGAAGTGGTAAACTAAAATTGGACACAGAGGGGGTAATCTTTAGACATACAGTGTACACTGCATAGGCAGTGCAAAATAAGCGCTGGACAGAGTGTCCC
>JAIJLI010000406.1 GCA_022722495.1 Dialister sp.
ACTTCCGCCGAGGCGCGGCATTTTCATGCGCATTCTATGAAATGAATTTCTTCCGTTCTTACCCCGAGGGCGGATCTGATGCCCTCGGGATATGCATTTATTACGTGCTAAGCTATATTTCGTTTTCGGCGGAGGGTGCATAGGGCTGTCTTCCGCTAGGCGCCCCACCCCGCTAGGCGTCCCGACGGATATGTTATCCGTCGTAAAAAAAGGTTCGACCTAATAAGCCAGGGGATTTGTAATCCCCCCTATCCCATCGATATGCCGGCTGCTGCCTGGGGGTTGGGGATAACATATCCCCAGAGCATAAAGTGGTTAGGTCATTTTTTGACGGCGGATTGCAAATCCGCCGGAACGCCTAACGAAGGAAAGGACATATCCGGTGCACAGGAGGTCTACCAGTATTGAGCAAATCCTCGGGCACATAAACCATCAAAGGTACCCGCTATTGAGCACATTTGACTTATTTTATCGTGATTGTAGCCATATCCCGAACAATTATGTTCCACATCATACCAATTCCACGCCGAAGTGTTGGTAAATTGATAATTGAATATCCAAAATAGTCCTCCACCATTAGCGCCATTGGTCCAATAATGATATCTTGCGAATTTATCACCATAAATAGCTTTGTTACTAGGAGCCTGGTTGTCTCTAATCCAGCAAGCTATCGCCCAAGTAACTTCTTGGAAGGTATTAGTATTATACTCGAATATACCGGTTATATTATTGAAATCGAACTTACCTTTTCCTAACTTCGGGTGATTCTCGTCAACCTCAAAATATTGTTGAGAAGATGCTCGCATATTATATACAGTTGAAGTTCCCTGTCCATTATACGTCAAGTTTTTCCTGCCCACATAAACAGAGCAATATGTATACTTTAAAACATAATTAGGCGGAAACATCGTACCTCGCCAAATGGTGAACCATGTTTCGTCATCAGATCCCGGATGATATTTATATTCGCCTGGTCTATCAGGATCCGTCGGCATTCTGAGAGGTGCGCTCGCTTTAATCTTGATCTGCACAACAAATGGAGTTTCTTTTTCTTTAGCATGCGTTTCATCTCCCATATTGTTCATACAAGGAGAAGTAAGACTATGCTCATTCTTATCCATCAGATTCTCGTACTGCTTAATTTCCTCATACTTGTATGTAGTAGAACCATCAGCTGATGTCTCTTTAGTTTCATAAGCGATACGAGCAGTTATCTTTTCAACTGTATTAGGATACTTCAGAGTCAATTTGAACGGATCACCATTGGCACTGATATTATGCGAAGTGTATGGTTGTCCATTAATACCTTTGATACCATCGAAGAATGTTACTTCCGCTTGTACACCAGACGAATTGACACGATATGTATATGTATTACCTGCCTCCCATTTATTTTTTGCTTCCTCAGCTGCCGTTGCATCTTGCAGGGCGCCTGTCAGCGTAACTTTCGCACCCTTTTCATCTTCCACAACCACCTCTGCCATTGCATCATCAGGCAAAGTCTGCGGCATCATGAAGAAGGTCTGGTTTTCTTTTGTAATGGCATTATCTGTATCATTTTCCTTCACTTCTTTTGTGGTTGCCTGAGTGAAATCTCCAGTCTCGTTTGCTAAATTCGACCAGGCTAATTGAACCTCACCTTTATCATCGGTAGTTACGGCTAAATCACCTTTATATTTCACGCCCTTCAAAGCAACAGAGGTTACCTTGGTACCGGTAGGCAGATCGCCCACTACGAACTTCACGGCAGCAAGCGAATGCTTGAAATCTAAGGATGTTGCTTTGCTATCTGCCGGTTCTGTCGCATTCTTATTGACAGCAAACATCAGGTCTTCCTGCTTAGATACATCTGTGGGTACAGTATATGAAATGGAAGAGAAATTTTCCTGGTTTAATGTCATGCCGGCAGGGATGCCGTTTGTGCCTTCTGAGTTGTATGGATACCAGGCATAGAAGTCGAGAGGCTTTCCGTTGAGCCAAAAATAAGCTGTTTTCGGCTTCCATGAATCAGCAAACTTCTTGATTTCTACATGATCCATATATTTCTGGCTGCCCATGAATGCTGTGACTCCAAATGAACTACTCATGCCATCAGCATCTGTTATCTGCGTGCCACGGGTGAAGGTAGGGTTATCGGTAGGGAAACCTTCTGTTACCTCGCTTGTGAGATAAACAGAATTTCCGTTGAGTTTTCCCTCCATTTCCACGGGTTCACCCATCTGTTGTGCCTGAGGTGACATCCATGCGCTTCTTGATCCATTGATGTCACTCCATCCACCGTTTGCTTTCGCATTGACGCTGAAAGTCACGAGTCGGTTGCTCTTGCCGTCGGCATAATTGTCGTCGTTGCAAGCGCAGAGTGTCGCCAAAGCTATGAGCGACAAGCCTATCAGTTTATTTTTATTGCTCATATCGTATTTTCCTTTTAATTATCTTTTGATAGATTGGCTTGCTGCAGTGATTCGCTTTCTGAACATGACGTAAAGGATGCGAGTACACTGAGTGCCAACAAACTGCTTTTATAAGTT
>JAIJLI010000407.1 GCA_022722495.1 Dialister sp.
TGGCTGTATATACAGCCAAGCGTGAAGTGTATATTTTATGAAATGTCATATCCATAGATTCTGCATTCGTTTTAATGGCACAAGGAGAATAAAAGTTAAAAATATGAATTACAATCTATGAGAATAATGAAAACTTGTCATGAATAAATAATAAACATTTCAGATAATGGTGCTATAATTGAAATTGTTCCAAAAAGCACGAATAAGGGGGGATCAGCATGAGAAGAGTCATCAATTATTCTAAAGCCATGACTGCTTTACATGATGAATTCGCAATTAAAAATGAAGCGTTTCATTTTAGGATGATACAATGGATCGATCTCCGGTATCAAAAACGAATGGTTTGCGGGTCCGGTGGATAAGTCTGATCTGACTATCAGCCATGTCTATGACATCTATGTCGTTTCGGAAATCATATGCATTCATTCAGAAGGTGAAGTCCCATGTCCAAGTTTACCAAGGGTATTTTCTATAGCATTCTTTTGACCGCCGGCTCAATTCCGGCTGTTTCCGCGGATGAAGTCTTTCATGAGACGGTGAATCAGTCACTTCCCTTTTGGAGCGTCATTCCATTTGTTGTCATGCTGCTCGCAGTGGCCTTTGTTCCATTGATCAATAGCTTGTGGTGGGCGAAGAATACGAAGTGGGTATCGCTCGGGTGCGCGCTCTTCTTCCTTATACCATTCTCGTATGCGTATGGTATTTCTGAAGGGATTTATCGTCTCTTGGAATCGATCCTGCTCGATTTCATTCCCTTCATTGTTCTTCTGTATGGTCTGTATGCGACAGCAGGCGGCATCATGATACATGGCAAGCTTGCTGGGACGCCGATCATCAATTCGCTGATCCTTTTCGTGGGTACGGTCATGGCAAGCTGGATCGGCACGACGGGTGCGGCTATGCTTTTCATCCGTCCATTGATCCGTGTCAATGAATGGCGCAAGGAAAAGGCGCATGTCATGGTCTTCCTGATCTTCCTTGTGGCGAATATGGGCGGCTGCCTCACACCGCTTGGTGATCCGCCGCTCTTCATGGGCTTCCAGCGCGGTGTGCCTTTCACTTGGACGTTTCATCTCTTCCCGATCCTGATGCTGAATCTCATCCTTCTTTTCATTGCCTTCTATTTTATCGATCGCCATTACTTCAAGAACGAGCTGGCTGCCGGTCGTCAGCCAAGCGATATGCAGCTCCATGATAATTCGCCGCTGGTCAAGATCTATGGCAAAAAGAATTTCTTTTATATCCTGCTCATCATCGTGGGTGTCATGGCGAATAACTTCCTGCCGGAAGCCATCCCGTTCTTTGCCAATGGGGCAGGGATCCCGATCTTTGAAGAGATCGTTTTCCCGTATTCCACTTTGGTAGAGATCATTCTGATTCTTACAGCTGCCCAGCTTTCTATCCATACCACGCCTGAGAATATTCATAAAGAAAACCAGTTCTCCATGAATCCGATCAAAGGGGTCGCTGTTCTCTTCTCCGGCATCTTTGTCACCATGATCCCTGCATTGGTCCTTCTCGAGACACATGGTGCTGCTCTGGGCATCAACCAGCCATGGCAGATGTTCTGGATCACGGGTGCGCTTTCCTCCTTCCTGGACAATACACCGACATACCTTGTTTTCCTGCAGACGGCAGGGAGCCTCGGGGCAACGTCCGGGGTCATCACCTCTGTTGGTACCGTGACGCCTGTCATGCTGGAAGCAATCTCTGCGGGAGCTGTCTTCATGGGAGCGAATACGTATATCGGGAATGCCCCGAATTTCATGGTCAAGGCCATTGCAGAAGACAGCCATATCCATATGCCAGGATTCTTCGCGTATATCGGATGGTCGCTCGAAATTCTCTTCCCTGTATTCATCCTTGATACGCTGCTATTCTTCCTCCCGTGGTAGTGACCGGGGATTGGTGATCGAGCGCTTTCCATATGCGCATCTTCATCAGCCGATTGTCTCCCGGGCGTGAGGTCTTGTGGTCCTTTCTTTCTTTATCTGCTCATTACCACCGCGGCTCGTTCGAGCCGCGGCTTTTTGTTTGTTATCTATATTTTTGAGTATATATCATATATGATACTTCAAACATAACTTATCATCTATAGGATAATACGCAATGTATGAACGGGCTTTTTGAAAGCATAGATTTCAGACTATGATATAGCTTTGAAATGGAGATAAATAAATAATAATCATGGGCGCTAATGATTGGTATAATGAAAAGTATATTCCACACTCATGATCTTGATGGAAGGTGAAAACTATGCGTCGATCCCTCAAAGCACTTCCGTACGCCATTTTGCTGACTGCGGGGTCTTCTCCCTTGGTATCTGCTCAAGATGCGATGCATCAGGCGGTGGATATGTCGCTCCCTCTCTGGAGCATCATTCCTTTTGTCGCATTGCTTCTTTCGGTAGCTCTTGTACCTTTGATGAATGGCCTGTGGTGGCGGAAGAATGAAAAATGGGTCGCTCTGTTCTGGAGTGTCGCATTTCTGGTCCCGTTCTCGTATATGTACGGCTGGCAGGAAGGTC
>JAIJLI010000408.1 GCA_022722495.1 Dialister sp.
TTCTTGGATTTTTATACAGAGCAAGGAATCATCTGACGCGAATAGCGAGCTATTTAAGGAGGATGATGACGAAGCTATGTATAAAAATCCATATGAAATTCGACTCTGCGAGTTAATCAGCGTTTCCTTAACATTCAATGGATTCAATGGCGTGGTGCGCCACGGAAAGGATGAGAGGGAAAGAGCAGATCACCGATCACAGATCCCGGATGATTCCGGCGGGGATTTTCTGATGGATGTCAAAGCCGGTGCTGCTTTTCTCTAGTTCCTCCTTCAGGCTGTCTTTGATGTCCAGCAGACAGTCCAGGAGGAGCGGATTGAAGAGGCCGCATTCCCCATCGAGGATCATCCGGATGGCTTTTTCATGAGCGAAAGCGTCCTTGTAGACGCGCTTGCTTGTCAAGGCATCGTAGACGTCAGCGATGGATACGATCTGCGCAGAGATCGGGATGGCATCGCCCTTGAGGCCGTCGGGGTATCCGCGACCGTCCCAGCGCTCGTGATGCCAGCGGCAGATGGCGTAAGTCACCTTGACAAGGGGCTCTTCCTGAAAGGCGTCCAGATTTTCGACCATCTTCGCGCCGATCAGGGTGTGCGTTTTCATGATCTCGAATTCTTCCTTGGTCAGCTTGCCGGGCTTGTTCAAGATCTTCTCATCGATACCGATCTTGCCGATGTCATGGAGAGCGGCGGCATTCGTGATGAGGGCTTCATCCTGCCAGGTGAGATGGTAGCGGCTGGTCCGCTGTATGACACGCGATAAGAGAAGCTCTGTGATGCGGCTGACATTCAGGATGTGCTTGCGGCTTTCCCCGTTTTTGAGACCGACGACTTCGGAAAGGATGCTGATGATGATGTGGTTATTTCTTTCTTTTTCCTGGATCTGGCTTGACACCAGGCTCAAAAGACGGCGCTGCTTGGCATACAGCTTTGTGATATTGTCCGAGCGCTGGCGGACGACGTTCATGTTAAAGGGGCGGGTGATATAGTCGGATGCGCCCATGTCATAGGCTTTTTGAATGAAGGCAGGGGAGTCTTCGGCGGAGATCATCATGACGGGGATGTCATCGAGCCAGCGTTCCTTCTTCATGACGGCGAGTACATCGAAGCCTCCGAGCTTCGGCATGACGACGTCGAGAAGTACGAGGGAGATCTTCGTTCCGAGCTCATAGAGGAGAGCGAGCCCCTTTTCACCGTCTGCGGCTTCGAGGATCTCGTAACGATCGCGAAGCATTTCTTTCAGGAGATCCCGGTTCAGCTCCGAATCATCGATGATCAGTACCTGCGGCTTCGCGGTAGGGGCATCGAGCAGTGCCTTTTCATATTCCACCTCTTCGTCCATGGCCACGGTATTTTTATAGGACTTGGCATAGTACATGAGCTTGTCCGCACGGGAGACGACTTCTTCGATGCTACCATTGTAGAGCATAGCGCCGCCGATGCTGGCAGAGATCTTAAGTCCGGGGAATTCGGGGAAGTTTGCCTCATGGATGTGCTCTTGGATGGTGCGGAGCTTCTCTGCGAAGATGGAGGAGGAGACATTTGGCATGATGAGGAGAAATTCATCTCCGCCATAGCGGATCAGCTTGTCTGTGCGGCGGATGCTTTTTTTCGTGATCTGTACCAGCGTCTTCAGGGCAGCATCGCCTGCGCTGTGGCCGAAGGTATCGTTGTAGAGCTTCAGGTCATCGAGGTCGATCAGAGCGATACCGGCAACGCCGGAAAAGCTCTTCATTTTGTCTTCCCAGAAACGGCGGTTGTACGCGCCGGTCAGGGCATCGATGTAGAGCTGCTGGCTGAAGGACATCAGCTGGTCATAGCCTTCCGCAAGGAAGAGGTCCGTATTATCGATGTGCTTTAGCATTTCCAGAACGTAGGGCACTCCTTCGATCGTGAGCGGCTTCGCAAAGATCTGGTACATTTTGCCGTCGATGACCTTGAAATGGAGATGCATGCCCTTATCGGCAAAGGTGATCTGATGGGTCTGCGGGGCGCAGGATTCACAAGTGCTTCGGCGGCTATCATCATCACATGAGGAAAGTCCGGAACCATCCGCTCTATCCCGGTCTTCGGGATGCCTAACCTTGACAAGACGTACTATGGAAAAAACTTTCCGCAGACACTGTATGTCCTTCTGCACGTTTTCCATGGTCGATGATTCTTCTCTGGAACTCATGTCGTACTCCTCTTCTGTGTTTTCCGTACTGCTTTTTGCACTAGTTTATCATCTGTCATTGTACTATATATTTGTTGCCCTGTAAAAGAAACTTTGCATGGGTGGCGGGAAATACGGTGTAGGTGCAGAGCTGGATTCAAGAGTGAGACCTGATAACGATCAGATCCGCGCTTTCGAAACCCTGCTGCGCACCTGCCGGCCACGCTAAAATGCGATGTGAAATAACGATCATCTCATTTTCGCGTTCCATCTGCCGCGGGGGATTTGCAGCTCTCATAGGAGTGACCGGGAAACCTTATCCCAGCTGTCTTTCATGCCATAGTCACCCTATCCGCCCCTTTCG
>JAIJLI010000409.1 GCA_022722495.1 Dialister sp.
TCATCAGATCCACATAGGTGACGCCGGCATCAAAATCTTTCTGCGTGACGTTATGAATGGAATTGAGCTGTCTCTCTTTGGCTCCTGTCGCCTCTGCAATGGAGCGGCTCATTTGCTGATTGGACAATTCGATATGGAAGATCACGGGAATCTGATCCGCCTTGACCTTATCGATCAAAAAGGCAATGGTCTTCGGATCGGCTTCCGTATCCTTGGCGCATCCCGGGAAAGCCGCATAATATGTCAAACCGTACTCCTTCACAAAGTACAGAAAGGGGAAGCGATCTCCCACGATGATCTCTTTTCTATCTGCATGATCGATCACATCACGGAAGCTCTGATCCAGATCGGTGAGCTCTTTCGTATACACCTCTGTATTCTTCTGATACTCTTCCGCATGCGCACCATCCAGCTTGGAAATAGAAGCATTTAATTTTTTGACAATTTCAATGGCATTGGCAGGAGCGGTCCATACATGCTCATCCATTTCCGGGCCCTCCTCTTTCTCTGCACTCTCTTCTGCTTCCTCTTCAGGCTGCATGCCTTCCGGATGTTCTTCTTCTGACAGCTTCACGGCATCCATCATCCGAAATACGCTCCCGGGCTTCTTGCCGGTCGCATCCAGTATCTTCCCTACCCATTCATCAGAGTCACCGCCCGTATAAATGAGAAGGTCACTGTCAGCCACCGCTTTCAGGTCCTTCGGCGAGGGAGAAAAGCTATGGACATCCGTACCGGGTTTCACCAGCATGGTGACTTCGCCATGATCTTTTACGATATGCCTTGCAAAATCATAACTGGGGAAATTGGTGCATACGATCTGAATCTTCTTTTCCGGCGGCGCAGAAGCAGCTGACTTCTGACCCGGCGTGCAGCCTGTCAATGCAACGCCGCCTATTAGGCAAGCGGCAAGCGTCGCTATGAAAAGACCTATTTTTTTCATTTTCATAGTAAGAACTCCTTTACGGTTGAAAGCAGGGATGACATGTGACCGGAGACGAAAAGGGTTCTTTCTCGCGTTGCCTGTGGACAGGCAATGCGCTCCGCCATGATCTTGCAGCATACTGCATCCGCAAAACCAATAGCAGCCCCTCCGGCAGCCCCTCTTTCGAAAGCAGAAACTATTGTGAAGATTTGCGACACTTTCGCAAATCTGAACCTCATTATAATCGCTTCCCGCCTTTCTGTCAACAGATTTGCGAAATTTTCTCAAATTTAAAAGGACCCGAATGGGTCCTTCTTTGTGTAAGAAACAAATTATTTTTCCCGGCATTTTTTGCATAAGCCGTAAATGGTGGTCTGCCCCAGATTCATCTGAAACTCATCATTGCCCGCCAAGGCCTGCGCGAGAGCACGCGCTGTCGCATGGTCTACATGGGTCGTCTGTCCGCACGAAAGACAGGTCATATGAAGCTCATCCCGACAGGCATCCGCCCCGACGAACCTATACAATGTTTCTTGTCCATCACTGGCCGCCGATTTCAAGATCAGCCCGGCCTCTGTCAAAGAAGCCAGATTGCGATACACCGCACTCAGACTGATCGCAGACGCTTCTGACCGATTCAGCAGAGCCTGTATGTCTCTGGCGGAAAAGGAAGCATCCGGATGATCATTGAAGAATTGAAAAAGACGCTTACGCTGCGCTGTCATGTACATACCAATCACCTCATTTGTCTTCATCTTATAGCAGAGACAGAAAAAATGCAAATATACGCAAAAACCGCCTGAGAAAGCCATATGTCGCAAGCGCCTCACCTGTGATATGATTGTCTCCATGAAGCAGCAGCCTGCGTGAGAGGCGGCAGGCTATTCATTGTACAAAGAGGATCCTATGACCGGAATCAATCTTCCCCAAGGGCCTTTGCTCCCCCAAATGATGGCTTTCGCCATCCCTTACCTTCTCACCTGTTTTCTGCAGACGTTCTACGGCATCAGTGTATGTATCATCTTCGGACTTCTTGCGACCCTGATCGTCCACTTTTGCGCCGAGTGGGTCATCTCACTCTTCGTCAGCCATGAGCCGGAAGTCATACGCCTCGGCGGTGAATACTTCCGTACCTATGTCATCGACTGCATCTTTGCCGGCATCCACTTCTGCTTCTCGGGGTATTTCTCTGCCTACAGGAAATCGATCTACTCCTTCCTACACAATATGATCTCGATCGTCACCGTCCGCGTCCCCGGCACCTACCTCGTCATCCTCCTCTTCCCCGAGACACTGTCTCCGATGGGCCTTGCTGCACCGATAGACCCCCTTCTCTCCGCCATCATATGCATGGGGCTCTATCATTGGAAATTCAAAAGATCCGCCGACCGGAGATCGGATTAGAGAGCGGGAGACATCTTTTCTCAGAGAGCAGCCTTTCCCTCAAGATCCCGCGTGGCCTTAAGTCCACCGCGCAAAAAGCACCGACACTTGCCGGTGCTTTTTGCTTGCCATTTCTTAGGGAAACGCTGATTAAATCGCAGAATTCGATTTCACATGTATTTTCATGCAATGCTTCGTCATAC
>JAIJLI010000410.1 GCA_022722495.1 Dialister sp.
CCTTCGCAAGTATGGAACTGGAAGGCTACATTTGAAGGAAGATTGAGATACAGCAGGAAGAAGGAGACTCCGAAAGAAAGAGATTTCTTCTTGATGTACGGAAAGCAAGAAACTATGCCTGTTGGTCAAGACTCGGAAATGATGATGGTGATGAGCCATGAGGAACTGATGCAGTCATTGCAGTATCGGGAGTTTGATGATTGCAATGATGATTTTGCCATCGTCAAGTTGAATGATGGAAAGATGACGGTGGTAAACCGGCAAGGCGAACAGGTGATAGAACCAGGCAACTATTATGACATGAAGTTCTTGCAAGGTAATATCTTATCCTATCGACCTCGCAGAAAGACTGTATGTTACTACGACCTCTTGGCGAGAGTTGTCATAGACGAGGACATTCATGCGAAAGATGCTCCCGAGGTAATCACCATCAATAAATGGGAGTTCGTCGAATATAATGGTCTCTTCAGGTCTCGTACCTACGAGTACTTTGCTTTACCTTTTCGCCCTACCCAATATGACCTATGGAATTATGGATATTATTTAATCTACAACTTTCAACGCTCTACAGCCAGTGGTTGTCAGGAATGGATATATAAAGAGGAGGATGGCGGCTCTATGCGGATGCATAAAGAAAACAGTGAAAAGGTTTGTTTTTTACGTGGCGACCATACTCATGTATATTGGCTGTGCGCCGACCTATACGACAGTGGCATAGTGGTCATGGACAGCCATGAGGATTATTACTTCGTTGACTCCAGCTTGAAAAAGACCTATATAGGTTGCAATCAACCCAAAACAGAAAGCGAGAATTTGATGGTTGCGATGCCTCGGCTTGGCAAGCAAGTTTATGACATGGAAATGCAGCGCAGGAAAAAGCAAGAGGAACAGGAGTTATTGCTGATGCAAGAGAAGTCGGAGGCAGGGCATGTAGAATTATATCAAGCAGGAAAGAAATGGGGTGTGAAGGTAGATGGTAAAGTTATCGTGCCACCTCTCTACCATAGTATAGCGCAACCAGTCGGTGCCTATTGCGCCTTTGAACAGATTCCCAGACATTGGGGTGTTATGCCAGTAAAAGGCAAGGTGATAGTTGATGCCAAATATGAGAAGGTGGAGATTCGTGATGGGGGGATCGCTGTGGTAACTGATATTACGGGGAAAACACAGACCATCCATCTGAAATGATCTACTGTATGAGAATGGAATGCTATTAAGGAGGAAATCAAGTTCATTGCCTTCCTGGTCTTCAAGAATAAAATTGTCCTCTGCATAACAATCAAGCAAGCTTGTTGCTCTAAGTGTTTACGTATCGTTTGCGTTAAAATAATGCAAGAAGTTTGGCGATGTGAGGGGGATCATGTATCTTTGTATATTCAAAAAGACTTTAAACGTTTAAAAGGAGAAGATTATGGAACAAATATTAGTAACTAATAAGTTAGAAGGCTCTTAGTAAGAATCTTCTTGCCAAAAGGTAACTATTCCAAAATAATAATATAATGGACTTAAAGAAAAGCTTTGCAGAAAGATTGCATAACGCTCGATTAATGCGAGGATTGTCTATGCAGCAGCTATGTGATATGATGGGCAACATTATCACCAAGCAAACTCTATTCAAGTATGAAAAAGGAGTGATGCTGCCTAAAAGTGGCATAGTGATAGCCCTGTGCGATGCCCTGGAGATAAACTCGGATTATCTTTTCAACTACAAAAGCTCTTCTCCTAAAAACATACGCTATGGTAAGCTGCAGGGATTGAGCAAGAGGGAAGAAATGGCTATCATCAGTATCATTGAAAATACAATTGAACGAACTGGTGAGATAGAAAATATCTGTGGAAGAGAACATTCGTTCAATTCTATTCCTGCAGAACAGCCGGTAAAGACACTTTCTGATATCTACCAGGCTGCATCCATACTTCGTGAGGCATGGAAAATTGGTAGTGCAGCTATCACCAATGTGATAAATCTCTTGGAATCAAATGGCGTAATCACAGCAGAAATTGATGCTCTTGATCCATTCATAAGCCAACATGCTATTCTGGATGACACCATTCCGGTGATTGCCATCAACAGCAACATGGATACAGAAAACTTTCGTTTTGCTGCCCTTAAGGAATTGGCGCATGCCATTCTTTACTTTGATGAGAGTATCGATAACAAAAAGAAAGAGCGTTTTTGCAGCGTCTTCGCCAACGAAATGCTTCTTCCACATGATGTTTTCCTCTCTGTAATAGGTGAAAAACGCCATGAGATAGCCTTGATGGAGCTGAAATATCTACAGAGTGAGTATGGCATTTCAGTGGATGCTCTGATGTCTAAGGCAAGATATCTCGGTGTTGTTTCTTCAAATCACTATTCCGATTATTGCAAGAACCTCGGCAGTGCTGATTCCACGAAGAAATCAGAACCAGGCTCCATTACCAAGGAGAAGGTCACAAAGTTAGAGAGTAGGGTTTACAGAGCATTGGCAAGCGGTATCATCACTCAATCCAAGGCTGCTGCCCTGCT